>CAYLSM010000119.1:0-13356 GCA_964386505.1 uncultured Gemmatimonadales bacterium | reverse complement strand
AAACCGGCGTAGACCTCGTTCATCCGGCTGAAATCGGCCATGTCGGTCAGGAACACGCTGGTCGTGACCACATCGCCCAGGCCGGCGCCGGCGTCCTGAAGGATCGCCTCGATGTTCTGCAGGCAGATCCGGGTCTGGGTCTGAATATCCTCCAGCACTACCTGCCCGGTTTCCACATCCAGCGGTCCCTGTCCCGAGACATAGATGAAACCGCCCGCCTTGACCCACAGCGAGTAGGGCCCCTTGGCCTGAGGCAGCTTTCTCTTTTCCGACATGTTTTCCTCCGTCGTTTGCCCTGGTTATCAGAAGTGGAAGTTACGGACTAACGCTAATAGATGCCACAGGCGGTGTCAACCGGCTTGCCTGCGGAACGCGGGAGACACGGGCGGATTGACGCGCCGGCCGGATGCGGCTAATATTGTGCGGCGGAGGTTGGGCGTTCCGGGTCTCTGCGATAGCGGCCGCACCAATTGTGGAGGATGAGGTTATGAAAGCTCTGCTGCTGGAGGCTTACAACAGCCTGGTGCTGCGCGAACTTCCCGATCCGTCTCCGGGTCCGGGGGAAATCCTGGTCCGGGTGCGCGCCTGCGGAATCTGCGGCAGCGATGTCCACGGGCTGGATGGCAGCACTGGGCGGCGCGTGCCTCCGCTGGTGATGGGACACGAAGCGGCGGGTGAGGTGGCGGCGCTTGGCCAGGGAGTGACCGGCCCGCCGGTGGGTGCGCGGGTGACTTTCGATTCCACGATCTATTGCGGCGAGTGCCGTTTCTGCCGGGCTGGCAAGGTCAACCTCTGCGACAACCGCAAGGTGATTGGCGTCTCCTGCGACGAGTACCGCCGTGACGGCGCGTTCGCCGAATATGTTGCCGTGCCGGCGCGCTGCGTGTACGAGCTGCCCGCGGGCCTCTCGTTCGAGCAGGCCGCGGTGGTGGAGCCGCTCTCCGTGGCCGTGCACGCGGTGGAGCGCGTGCCGTTGGAAATGGACGGAACGGCGCTGGTGGCCGGGGCGGGCATGATCGGTCTTCTGCTGGTACAGCTTCTCAAGCTGCGCGGGTTCAGGCGGATCCTGGTCAGCGACCCAGAGCCCTCCCGTCTGGCCCTCGCCCGCGAGCTGGGGGCGGATGAGGCCCTCGATCCGGAGGCCGGGCCGCTCGTGGAGCGGATCGAGAGACTGACCGCCGGATGCGGTGTGGATGCCGCGTTCGACGCCGTGGGCCTGGAGGCCTCGCTCGCCGCCTGCGTGGGTGCGCTGCGCAAGGGCGGCGCGCTCTGCCTGATCGGCAATCTCAGCCCCAAAGTAAACCTTCCCCTGCAGCGGGTGGTGGCCCGCGAGCTGACCCTCTACGGTTCCTGCGCCTCCTCCGGCGAGTATTCCCTCTGCCTCGACCTTCTGGCTGGCGGCGCGGTGCATGCCGAGCCGCTGATCAGCGCCGCCGCGCCTCTGGATGAGGGTGCGCTCTGGTTCGAGCGCCTGCGGGCCGGTGCCAGAGGCCTGGTCAAAGTGATCCTGCAACCTTGAGCACAGGGTGGACCATATGAGCGACAAGCTGTTCGACCTGAGCGGAAGGGTGGCGCTGGTAACCGGGGCCAGCCGCGGACTGGGCCAGTATTTCGGACGGGCGCTGGCCCGCGCCGGGGCCGACCTGGTGATTACCAGCCGCAATCTCGAAGCCCTGGAGCCGTTCCGGCGCGAGATCGAGGCACTGGGTAGGCGAGCCGTACCGCTGGCGCTGGACGTGCGCCGCGAGGAGAGCATCGTGGCCATGGCCGCCGCAGCCGAGGCGGCCTATGGAAAGGTCGATATCCTGGTCAACAACGCCGGCTGCAACGTGCGCAAAAACTCCCTCGAAATCACCTGGGACGACTGGAACACCGTGCTCGACACCAACCTGCGCGGCACGTTCTTCACCGCGCGCGAGGTGGCCCGCGGCATGATCGCCCGAGGTTACGGGCGCATAATCAATATCGGCTCCGTGACCAGCGTGTTCGGCTACGCCGGCCTGGCCCCTTACTGCGCCAGCCGCGGCGGAGTGCGCCAGCTCACCATGAGCCTGGCCGATGAGTGGGGCCTGCACGGGATCACGGTCAACTGCCTGGCTCCGGGCTGGTTCCGCACCGAGCAGAACAAAGTGCTGTACGAGGACCGCGAGTGGGTCGAGTACCTGGTGGACCGTATCCCGCTCAAGCGCCCCGGCGCCCCGCCCGATCTGGATGGTGCGGTGGTGTTCCTGGCCAGCGAGGCCAGCGCCTATGTCACCGGACAGACCATCCTGGTCGACGGCGGAATCTCCACCGGTGCGACCCGCGCCCTGCCGAAAAAGAAAGCCCCCTGAGGCGGGTCTCCTGCCCGGCGGGCGGAACGGATTTTGCACCCTTTTCCGGCCGTAACGGCTTTCAACCCACAGGGAACGACAGGCTGCACCGCCCCCCGCGGTCAGTTTCCCAAGAGCAGCACCGGCAGACATCCAACGCGCACAGGGAGGTGTGGCATGGACGTGTCCTCGGTCAGTTCTATAGTCACCGCCTTACAGTCTTATCTAACCTCGGCTGCCTCAAGCAGTTCAGATTCTGGTTCCACCTCCGGCACGCAGAGTTCAGGCGCAACGGAAACCGGCTCGACCGACCTGGTCCAGCTCAGCGCCCAGGCCAAGGCCCTGGCCGAGGGCACCGCCAGCTCGATTGCCAGCTCGTTTTTCGCGAGTATCGACGCCTCGGACGGTATCTCCACGGATGAACTAATCAGCCTGATGCAGGAAAAAACTGCCAGCCTGCTCGATTACCTGGATGACTCCTCCAATGTCTACGGTCTGGACAACTCCTCCCAGACTCAGTTCGGTCTGGACTACCAGGGCAACGTGAATGTCCTGGGAGGAGCCAGCGCAAACAAGTCCGCCTTTGAATCCCTGTTCTCGCAGAACAGCCAGATGAGCGATCTTTTCCAACAGATCAGCTCGATTGCCTCCACGGTCAGCGCGGCGCAGCAGGCGCTCGAGTTCCGCGAGGCCTACGAGGCCGACCCCCAGGCCGCGCTCGAAAAGTACTCGTACCTGTTCGATGAGGACTACAACCCCCAGGTGAGCCTGAGCTATTCCGCGGGTTCTCTCCAGGCCTGGCTCACGGGTCAGGACGGGACCGAGGCGCAGCAGATAGTCGCTTAAGACCCGCACGCCAGGCGTCCCCCCGGACTGTGTTGTCCATGTCCGCCCTGCGCGCTGCGGTATTCCGGCCGAATTTCAAGACTTGACACAGGGAGGTGTATGCATGGATGTCTCGACGATCGCGTCCGCCTGGGAATCCACCCGGGTCGGCTCCACCACAGCCGCGGGTTCCACTGCGGCGGTGACGGAGGAAGAAACCGCGACCGCTCAGGAGGATACGGTCGAAATTTCGCCGGAGGCGAAGGACAAAGCCCAGAGTGACCAGGGCGCCCTGGCCAGGGGGTTGTTGGAGAGTCTCGACATCCTGGACGGGTTCTCGCCGGAGGCGCTCCAGGAAAAATCCACGGCCCTGAAAGAGGACCTGGATGTCCTGTTCGAACGGGCCGGGATCGACACCTCGGCCGAAATCAATCTGACCACGGGCTACGACGGCAGCGTGCTGGTAAGCGGTGACAACCCGGATAAGGTCAAAATCGAGAAGCTTTTCGCCGATAACCCCGAGCTGGCCAACCGTTTCCGTGAGGTTAGCGGCATGGCCTCAATGATCCGCGCCTGCCAGGAGGGGATCGAGTTCCAGAAAGCTTACGCCCAGGACCCGCAGGCTGCGGTGGCGCAGTACTCTTACCTGTTCAACGACAACTACCAGCCACAGTTCAATCTGAGCTACACGGCCGACTCGATGTCGTTCTACTTCACCGACCTGTTCCACCAGGGACGGCAGTATATGGAGTATTAAACCGGAAAAACCCTTTAATTCATGTATAACGCCCGGCGGATAACATTGACTATTCATCCGCCGGGCGTTATGCTATTTAGCCTTGAACCGCACTGAATCCCGTGATGGCCGCCCCCAGGCCGCATAAGGCTTTATCCAGAAACCCGGGTTTCGATTCTATGGATACTCCCCAGACAGACCACAGCAACGGACCGAATCCGCTTCTCAGCCTGAGCGGTATCGGCAAGAGTTTCGGCGGAGTGAGCGTGCTGGCGGAGGTGCCGCTCGATCTGTACCCCGGCGAGGTGCATATCCTGGCCGGCGAGAACGGCGCGGGCAAGAGCACATTGATCAAGATCATGGCCGGAGTGTACCCGGATTTCGAGGGCCGGATCGTGCTGGACGGCCACGAGGTGAGGTTCCGCACGCCCCAGGAGGCCCTGGCCGCCGGGATCGCGGTGATCTACCAGGAGATTTCGCTGGTCGGCACGCTGAGCCTGGCTGACAACATGTTCCTGGGCCGCGAGAAACGCGGTCCGGCCGGCACGGTGGACCGTCGCGCCCAGCAGGCCGGGGCGCGCGAGGTGCTCTCCGGTATGGACCTGGACCTGGATGTCACCCGCCCGGCCGAGGAATACCCCATTTCGATCCAGCAGATGGTGGAGATTGCCAAGGCCCTCTCGTGCAACGCCCGGGTGATCGTGATGGACGAGCCGACCAGTTCGCTCAGCGCCCCGGAGGTGGAGCGCCTGTTCGGGCTGATCGAGGGCCTTAAGCGCCGCGGCTGCGCGGTGGTCTATATCTCGCACAAGATGGAGGAAATCTACCGCATCGCCGACCGGATAACGGTGCTGCGCGACGGGCGCTGGGTGGGCTGCGCCCCGGCCGCCGAACTGCCCGAGCCGGAGCTGGTGCGCTGGATGGTGGGCCGCGAGCTTTCCAGCCAGTTCCCGCCACGCCGCGGCACGCGCGGGGCCGAGGCCCTGCGCGTGGAGGGTCTCACCCTGCTCGACACCGCCGGTTCGGGCCGTCCCCTGGTCGACAACCTCAGTTTCAGCGTGCGCGAGGGTGAAATCCTGGGTCTGGCCGGGCTGCAGGGCTCCGGGGCCAGCGAGGCCCTGGGCGCGGTGTTCGGGGTCTACGGCGCTCCGGCCTCCGGACGGGTCAGTCTGTTCGGCAAGCCCCTGCCGCTCGGCTCGCCCGCCCGCTCGATCCGCCGCGGCCTGGCCCTTCTGACCAGCGACCGCAAGGCCAACGGTTTCGTGCCCGAGATGGACATCACGCGGAATATCAGCCTGGCCTCGCTGCGTCGTTTCTCGCCGGGCGGCTGGCTCCGTCATGGCGAGGAGCGTCACGCCGCCGAGTCCCAGGCCGCCAGCCTCAGCCTCCGGGCTGCCTCGCTGGGGCAACTCGTGGTCACCCTCTCGGGTGGCAACCAGCAGAAAGTGATCCTGGCCAAGTGGCTCGAAACCGGACCCCGGGTGCTTCTTCTGGATGAGCCCACCCGCGGGGTGGATATCGGCGTGAAGCACGAAATCTACGAGTTGATGAACCGCTGGACCTATGACGGCCTGTCCGTGGTGCTGATCACCTCCGAGATGCCAGAACTTCTGGCCATGAGCGACCGCATTCTGGTGCTCAGCCGCGGGCGGGCCACGGCCGAATTCAGCCGGACCGAGGCGACACAGGAGAATATTCTTCAGGCGGCCATGGGCCGTTCTTCTCAGATTGCCTGACACAAGGGGAGACTGAAATGCAGTCTGGTTCCACCACCAATGCCGGAGCCGGCTCCAGCCTCAAGAAACTCCTGGCCTCACCCACGGTGCGCGCCCTTGCCGCGCTGATCGTGGTGTTCGCCCTGGGGCTCGTGTTCAACGCGGACGGTGCTTTCTTCAAGTGGGGCACCCACCGCGACATGTTCCGTCAGGTCTCGGTCTACGGCATCCTTTCCTGCGGCATGACCCTGGTGATCGTTACCGGCGGGATCGACCTTTCGGTCGGCAGTATCCTGGCCCTGGATGCCGTGCTGTTCAGCCTGTTCTCCATCCAGTACGGCTGGCCGGCCTGGATGGCGCTGCTTGCCTGTGTCGTGGCCGGGGTGGGCCTGGGTGCGGTCTCGGGCGGGATAATAGCAAAATTCCGGGTCCAGCCGTTCATCGCCACGCTGGCCATGATGGTGTTCGCGCGTGGGCTGGCCAAGCTGGTCTCGGGCGGACAGAAAGTCAGCACCGCCGTGCTCCAGGCGGATGGCTCCTACAAGTATGTGGATACCCCCAAAATCTTCGATTTCCTCAACTCCAAAATCATGGGCGACAATCTGGCCGTGGTCACGGTGGTGCTGGTGGTCTGTCTGCTGGTGAGCTGGGTCGTTCTCGACCGTCTGCGCTGGGGACGGTACCTGTTCGCCCTGGGTGGCAACGAGGAGGCGGCCCGTCTGTCAGGCGTGCCGGTCGGGTTTGTCAAGGTGCTGGCCTATGGACTGAGCGGGTTTTTCTGCGCCCTGGCCGGAGTGTGCCAGGCGGCCCAGGAACTGCAGGGCGACCCGGAGGCCGGCAATGCCTACGAGCTGTCGGCCATCGCTATCGTAGTGATCGGCGGGACCAGCCTGCGCGGAGGCCGCGGCGGAGTGGGCCTAACTCTGTTGGGTATCCTGACTATCGGCTACCTCGAAAAAATACTGAGCATCAACGCGGTGGGCGAGGAGAGCCGCCTGATGCTGACCGGCCTGATCATAATCGTGGCGGTCCTGTTCCAGAAACGGCAGGCCTGACCATCCGTCCTCCACTTACCGGGAGAGCCACAGCCATGCAGAACAACCGTCCGAACCGCGCCCTGCTCTTTGCCGCCCTTGCCCTCGCCCTGGCCGCCCTGGCCTGCGGCGGCGGCGCCAAGACCGAATCCGCAGCCGAGGGCTCGGCCGCGCAATCCGGCAAGGCCAAATGGATAATAGGGCTGAGCCAGTGCAACCTGGGTGAGCCCTGGCGCGTGCAGATGAACGCCGACATCAGGAAGGCCGCCGAGGCGCACCCCGAAATCGAGGTGATATTCAAGGACGCCCAGAACGACAACCTCCGTCAACGTTCCCACGTCGAGGAGTTCGTACGCACGGGGGTGAACCTGATCATCATCTCGCCCAAGGAGGCCGCGCCCCTGACCGAGCCGGTGGCGGACGCTTTCAGGAAAGGCATCCCTGTGATCGTGCTCGACCGCCGTGTCCTGGGAGAGGACTACACCTGTTTCATCGGGGCGGATAACAAGATGATCGGCAAGGCGGCCGGCCAGTGGATCGTGACTAAACTGGGCGGCAAGGGCAAGGTGGTGGAGCTCAAGGGCCTGATGACCTCCACCCCCGGCCAGGACCGTCACAGCGGCTTTGTCGAGGGTATCCGCGGCTCGGCCCTCGAGGTGATTTTCGAGGCTGACATGAAATGGCTGGAGCCCAATGCGCGCCAGGAGATGGAGAGCGCCCTGGCCCGTTTCGACAAGATCGACCTTGTCTATGCCCATAACGATCCGGGCGCCCACGGGGCCTACCTGGCCGCCAAGGCCGCCGGACGGGAGAAGGAGATGCTGTTCGTGGGTATAGACGGGCTGCCGCAGGAGGGCCAGGTCTACGTGAAACAGGGCGTGCTGGCCGCCAGTTTCGAGTACCCCACCGGCGGGCAGGAGGCGATCGACAACGCCCTGAAAATCCTCTCCGGCGAAAGCGTGCCCAAGGAGATCACCCTGCGCAGCCGCGTGTTCACCCCGGAGAATGTGGATCAGGGTGGCGAGTGGCTGGAAAACAAGTGATTACAGCACATAGGGGAGGAGGGATGAGATTGCGCCCGAGCTGGAGTGTGTTGAGCCTTCTGGTGTTCGCGGCCACGGTCTCGGCTCAGACAGCCTGGACCACCCGTTCCGTGCCGGCCACGCTCGACCTGCGCGAGCACGCCTCGGCCTCGATCAATTTCCTCACCCGCGCCCCCGACCCGGCCCAGGGCATGCTGCCCTATTTCTGGACCTTCATCGGGCCGGACTGCACCGAGTTGCGCCACAACCACTGGGACTATTCCGAGAACCCGGGGCGCAACCTCTATGGCCTGATCGCGGCGCGCCAGATCACCGGCAGCCTGGAGGGACTGGAGGCCCAGCGTGCCTACCAGAAACTTATCTACCACTCGATCTCGCCTGAGTACGGCCTATCCTCCCGCCCGGCCTACAGCCCGTTCATGCGCGGCGAGGGCCGCGCCGAGGTGAATCTATGGGACAACCGCAGCGTGTTCATGGGCCTTCTGAGCCTGTACATGCTGTACGGCGAGCCGGAGGTGAAAGACCGTCTGGAGGCCATGCTGGACGGCCTGGAGAAGCTGGCAGTGCGCCAGGGCAAGTATGTCTGGTTCGAGAACGAGGCCTACTACCCGGGCCATGTGGTCGATCCCGCGCGGCCGCCCCGGGTGAGCCAGAACTCCGGCGGCTGGGTCACCCCGCTGGTCAAGTACTGGCAGGTGACCGGCAGCGAGCGCGCCCGGGCCTTGGCCGCGGGTTTGGCCAATTTCATTGTCGACTACCAGCACACTTCGCTGAGCGGGAAAAAGAAACTCGGCATCGCCAATGTCCACGGGGCGCTGTTCGCCGTGGCCGGGGTGATCCGCGAATCGCTCGTGAGCGGAGACAGCGCTCACCTGGCCTGGGCGCGCAGGATGGTGGACTACGCCTCGGACAACCTCGCCAGCCGCTACGGCTGGGTGATGGAGATGGAGGGGCGTGAATGGATGAAGCCCGAGGACACCAACTCCTGCGAGACCTGCGCCGTGGTTGACATGCTCCAGTGCTACCTGTTGCTGGCCGGGGCCGGGTACCCCGAGTACTGGGACCGCGCCGAGCGCTACCTCCGCAACTATTTCACCGCCGGGCAGATGCTCGACACCGGCTGGATGCACGCCTGCTCGCCCTGCCCGGACAATGTGGCCTCGTCCTGGACAGATGTTCCCTCGCGGGTGCGCGGCTGTTTTGTGGGCTGGGGCGCGCCCAACGACCTCGTTGACGACCACGCGCGGGTCAAAAACGCGATCCAGAACTGCTGCGCCCCTCACGGCGCCTGGGGCCTGTTCCTGGCCTGGCACCGGATAGTCACTGTCAGTGGCGACACGGTGCGGGTGAACCTGGCCCTCAACAAGGAGGCCGCCGCCTGCCGGGTGGAAAGCAGCCTCCCTTACCAGGGCAAGCTGGAGGCCGTGCTCTACCGGGATGCCGTGGCGCTTCTGCGCGCCCCCGGCTGGGTGGACCGCGCCCGGGTGCGCTGCCGGGTGGATGGCCGTGAGGTGAAAACTGTCTGGAACGGAAATTATGTGCAGTTCAGTGGGGCCAAATCCGGGCAGCGTCTGAGCCTGGAATACCCGCAGAGCACCGAGACCCGCGGCGAGAAGCTGGACGGACGCGAGTACCGGGTCCGCTGGCGCGGTGACACCGTGGTGGCTCTCGACCCGCCGGGCGTGCACGTGCCGATCCTGGAACGGCCCTGGTTCGAGAAAGAGGAGGTCCCGCAGCGGCAGGAACCCCAGTTCCAGTTCCGCGAGGAGATCGACCGCGCCCTGAACGAGATAGACTGGTAGAAAATGTCCCGGAGCGCTATCTTAAAGGAGTTCTGAATCCCGCGCCGGGTCAATCGAGACGAGGTAAACAGGAAGTGGACTACACCAACCCCCCGGACTGGCTGGTCAAGGTTGAGCGGGTGGTGAACAACCGCCTGTGGAGCCTTTCCTACGGTAGCTATGTACGCTCGCTGCGGCTCAAGGGAAGCGAGCGGGTGCTCGATTTCGGCAGCGGCAGCGGCGCGGCGGCCATTCACCTGGCGCGCGCTTTGAGCGCGGGCGGAGGACGGCTCACCTGCCTGGACATCTCCGAGAAATGGTTAGAGTGCGTCCGGGTCGAGCTGGCCGCGTTCAGTAATGTGGATTTCGTGCTGGGCGACATTTTCAGCGGCGCGCTGGAGAGCGGGGTGTATGACGTGGTGTTCGTGCATTTCGTGCTGCACGACATCGCCCCGGCTGCGCGTGCGGAGGTGGTGAAAGCCCTGGCCGCGCGGCTCAAGCCCGATGGCCAGATCTACCTTCGCGAGCCGCTCAGAATGGGGTTCGGCCTGCAGCCCGAGGAGGTCCGTCTTCACATGCAGGACGCGGGCCTGGGCCAGGAGAGTTTCCGCCTGGAGAAAGTGTTCCTCAAGGATAGTTTCCGGGCCGTGTACGCTCGACAGAAGACCCTCCAGGAGCAGATGGAGGAGTTCGCGCAGGGTGGGATGCGGCCATAATGGGTGGAGCCGGGTGATCCGGTCTCTTCCGTTGGATTTGTCCTCACCCCGACGCAGGTGCCACGAAAAATGACAGACCGCCAAGCCAGCCGCACCGCAGTGGGCACCGCTTACCTGCGGGCCGCCCACCAGGTGCTGGATTCCCTTCCGCTGATCCTGGACGACCGGCTGGCCCTGAGCCTTCTGGGCGACGGGACCGAGCGGAAAATCCGCTCTGCGCCCGAGCGCTTTCAAACTCCCGAAAACAAAGACCTGCGCTCGCACGTTGTGCTGCGCTCACGGTTTGCCGAGGACTGCCTTCAGGCGGCCGTGACCCGGGGCGTGACCCGTTACGTGCTTCTCGGGGCCGGGTTCGACACCTTTGCCCTGCGGCAGCCCGAATGGGCGAAGGGGCTGAAAATCCTGGAGGTCGATCACGCCGCCACCCAGGCCGAAAAGCTCGACCACATTGCCACTGCCGGGCTTGCGATCCCCCCGAACGTTTCTTTCATCCAGATCGATTTCGAGCATGAGTCCCTGCTGGAGGGCTTGCGACGCCAGGGAGTCGAGCCCGATGCGCCGGCATTTTTCTCCTGGCTGGGCGTGTGCATGTACCTGGAGCGTCCCGCCATCGAGGCCACCCTGCGCTCGGTGGCGACGTTCCCGGCGGGCAGCCAGATCGTGCTCACTTTCCTGCCGCCCGAGGCAAAGGCCGGCCTTGCGGTTTACAAGCTGGACAAGCACGTGAAGGAGTTGGGCGAGCCGTTTGTCAGTTTCTTCACCACGGATGAGATGCGGGCTCTGCTGGTAGGGGCCGGTTTCAGCCGGGTGGAGTTTTTGACTCCGGAAGCCGCACGCGCGCGCTACTATGACTGCCGCCCGGCGGACCTTCCCCCGCCCGAGAGAATAGGGATCGTGAGCGCGATAAAATAGGGGAAGCAATCACAACCCATTGGTACAATAATCGCCGGGGTGCAACCATCGCACCCCGGCGTTTTCGTTTGCGGCAATGTTACGGCTGCCTTGGCTTTTAGTCCCCTCTTGAGAGGGGTGCCAGCGCCTCGGGCGCGGGCGGGGTGTGTAAAGCCCGCGGGCGGGATATATCCCGCCCCTACGACAGCGCCGGAGTCTGTCGATAAAGCCAGGAATTTTGCGCTTCCCTTCCCCCTTTCCCAAAGGGGGATCGAGGGGGATTCGAGCCGTTAACTCGATCAAATCCCCCCTGGCCCCCCTTTGAGAAAGGGGGGAACTATCGCCCACCCTTAATCTACTTCTCGAACGGTCCCTCCACGGGCAGACCCTTGGCCGCCTTGTGGCTCAGGCTGGCCTCAGCGGAAAAGTCGCCGCAGAGGAACACTTTCATTCCCAGGGCGCGCGCCATGGCCGCCTTGGCAATGGCTATCGAGTTGGCGCTCTCCGGGTCCGGGGCGTAGCTCACGGTTATGTGGTTGCTGCGGTGACGGGCCATGAGCTGGTCGCGGCTCACGCCGTAGAGCAGGGCGTGCATCAGCGGCCACTGCTCGGTGGTGGCGTCCCAGCGGTGGCGGCTCTCGGCCTCGGGCAGCTCCAGCGCGGCCCCGCGGCCGACATCCAGGCAGAACCGTCCACCGTCCACGTAGACCCGGCTCCAGACCAGCTCACCCGGACGGGCCGTGCACTTGGTGCAGATACCGCCCTCGACGAAGAACTCATAGGCCTGGCGCGTGGCCTCCATATCAGCCCAGCCGCGCTCGGCGTGGCCGGCCGGGGTGTTGCCGCTCAGCTCGAAAGCCCAGAGGAACGCCTCCACTTTCAACTTGCCCTTGCCTGTGAACTTGGCCTGGCCCTTGTAGGTCTCGCCCCAGCGGACATCGTGCTGCGTGGTCTCCCAGAGCCGTGGGGGCAGGCCCGTGGCGCGGTAGATGAACTTGCTCAGGGTCTGGTCCACGGCGCAGCCCATGTCGGCCTCGTTGGCGCACATGATCGGCTCGCCGGGCATGACAGCCGCGCCGCGGTACTCCACGGGCGGACGGTCGGAGCTGTTGAGCATGGCCTCGGCCAGGTCGCTGGCCGCGGTCAGGCGGGCCAGGCCGAGCTGGTAGGCGATCCCCAGTCCGTCCAGGCGCTCCTCGGCCAGGTGACGGGCCATGGCGGCGTACATGCGCCCGCTCTCCACCACCGCCGACTCAGTGATCTCGCGGAACGGGTCGGAGCCGATAGTCAGCTTGAACCCGCGGTCTAACAGCCACTTGATATAGCCCAGGGCTTCGCGGCGCGGGATGTCCTGCATGCGGGCGTAAAGGTCGCTCTGGTTCAGGCGGCGCAACTGGATGCCAAGGCCGAGCATGTCGTGCTCATCGAACGCGGCGTTGATCATGCCCATGCAGAGCGGGTCGTAGAGGCCGATGATCCGGGGACGGGCCCGGAAATCGGCGGCCGCGGCCTCGCCGAACTTGACCGCCGGCAGCAGAGCCTTATCCGCCTCGCCGAACTCGCGCGCGTGCGACATGTCGTGCGTGATCGCGCCCTTGGCCAGCCAATCCTTGAGCTTTTTCACACTTTCCTTGTCCTTGAACTCCTCACTGCTCCAGAGCAGGCTGTGGCCTTTCTGCTCGCGGCTCCAGGCGTGCTTTGTCAAACAGGCGGCCAGGCCGAGCGCGCCGACCAGCCCCGGCCAGCGGCCATCGAAATTCGAGGCGACCAGGATCGGCCCTCTATGCTCCCAGAGGTTGTAGGCCACGTGGTTCGAGTACTGCCAGACCGCCTCGGCCACTACCACCGGAGCGTCCTTGGGAATGCGGGCGAAGATGTCGCGTCCCTGGGCTTGGGTCTCGATGAAACAGTGGCCCAGCTCCGGGTCCACCTCCGGATGGGCGCGAAGGAGTTTCCAGCCCTGTTTCTCGAACGCGGCGCGAAGCTGGCGCTCGCATTCGAGCTGGGCTTTCTGGCAGGAGAGGTTGGCCGTGCGGCGACGGTCGCCGTTGGCCACGAGGATCGCTTCTTTCGGCCCGGGCGTGAGCATCTCCGGGCCGGAGAATACGGCTTTGTTCCACTTCAGCATCAGACTGCCCCCTGTAAAGGTTGCTCATCAGTCGGGAACGGGTCAGGTTATTTTTCCTCATTACCCCAAAGCTGCTGGCCGTTGCCCAGGCTCTTGCGCCAGGCATCGCGCCAGCGAAGTATCTCCACCCCGGTCGGCACGGGCATGGGTTTGCGCGAGGCCCGGTCGCCGATAG
>CAYLSM010000118.1:0-13425 GCA_964386505.1 uncultured Gemmatimonadales bacterium | reverse complement strand
TCTCGCTCACCTGGTCGGAGGCGATCACCGGCCACCAGTCCAGCTCACCCTCCAGTTCAGCCTGCTTGCGTTGCCCGGCCATCAGCACGTCGCAACAGGGCAGAAGGCTGTCCAGGTGCTCGGTGGTCAGATAGTTGACAAAAGAGTGACTGAACTCGTGCTGAGTGATCCAGGGAACATTCTCGAAAACCGGCGCTCCGGCCTCAACCGAATCTGGTCCGTAGATGTAATAGGTGTCGTACCGTCCCTCGGACACCCGCACCCGCGGGCCGTAGCCGCCGAACATGAACAGCGGGGCCAGGATGATGCTGTAGCTGTTCTGCCTGCCGCCGAAATACGCCTCCAGTTCTCCCACCAGGGCAGGGTCGAGGCCGCCGCGGAACCGGTCGACCATGATAGCGTAATTTGAGTCCTGGCTTGCGTAAAACTCCATGAACCGGCTCCGCCTGGAAAAATCACGCAGCGCGGCCAGGAAAGCCTCCAGCCTGTCCCGTCCTCCAGCTAACTGCACCTGGAGTGTGTCTTGCGGGTAGCGCTCGACCAGACTGTCCGGGGCGCTCAGGTGCAGCATCACCGTGGGCGGGTGCCCGAGCCAGAAACCTTTCGGCCCCATTTCGCGGTACAGTTTCACCGCCTCGTGCTCACGCATAGAACCGAAACGCTCCTGGATCAGCCTCTTGTAATCCATGTCCATGCCGTTCAACATGGGCGCGTGCGGCGAGGGGCCGTTGAACCCGCTCAACAGCAGCACCACCGAATACAGCTCGATCCGCGGGTCCACCGAGACATTCAACTGCGGCGCCGGCAGGGA
Source organism: uncultured Gemmatimonadales bacterium (assembly GCA_964386505.1). GTDB lineage: Bacteria > Gemmatimonadota > Glassbacteria > GWA2-58-10 > GWA2-58-10 > JAJFUG01. The sequence continues at coordinate 12,614 of CAYLSM010000118.1, read as the reverse complement.
GGCGTACACCTGAGAAAAAAACGATATACAGAAAAACAGAGGGATAGACAGACGGATGGTCTTCGAACGGCAATGCATCGAGGCTCCTCCTGACAGTTTGGGATTCGTGGAAAGTCAACGCAAGGTCAGACCCGCTGTCCGGAGGGTGGGTTTCAATTTATTTGGAGCATAAAACAAATAAGCCGGGAAACTGAAAGTTCCCGGCCACGTAAAAATACATCCCGGCTGCTTCTTACCCGCCGTTCTGCACCACCATCAGGGCTTCCTCGGCGAACAGATTGTCGCCCTCGGCCAGGGCCCGGACCTTGCCTTCGCAGAGCACGTAGCCCTCGATCAGACCCACCCGGTGCTCCTCGGCCCAGGCCAGGAAATCATCGATGGTGAACAGGTGAATGTTGGGGGTCTCGGCCCAGGAAAACGGCAGGGTCTCGAACACGGGCATGCGGCCCCCGAAACCCAGTTCCAGGCGCACGCGCCAGTAACCGAAATTGGGGAAGCTGATAATCCCGCGCCGGCCGATCCGCAACATCTCGCTCAGCACCTGCACGGGATGGTGCACGGTCTGGAGGGTCTCCTCCAGGATCACGTAGTCGTAGAAATTGTCAGGGAAACCAGCCAGTCCCTGGTCCAGGTCGGCCTGGAACACCGAGACCCCGCGGCGCACGCACTCGGCCACCTTGTACGGGTCGAGCTCCACGCCCTGGGCGCGCGCCCCGCGCTGGCGGACCAGGCTTTCGAGCAGCTCGCCCGAGCCGCAGCCCAGGTCGAGCACCCGGCTGCCGGAGGGGATGATGCTCTCGATCCGCTCGTGGTCCCAGCGCCGCTGCAGCGCACCCGTGGCGGCCTTACCGTGGCTCGCACCCTCACGCAGGAACCGCTCGATCAGCTCCACCAGCCGCGCGGCCGACAGGTTCTCCACCGGCTGCGAGTAGCGCGCGGCCCACAGCCGCAGCAACTCGGTCAGACGGTCATGGTGCGCGTTCCGGCTGTTATCTGTCTTGTCGGCGCTCATGTTACAACCGCACGGAGAGGAAATTATTCACCAGCGGGCCGAGCTTTTCGTGCTCGACCAGGAACGAATCGTGGCCGTAGGAACTGGGCACCATGGCATATGTGATCGGGTGCCCGTTGCGCAGCACGGCCAGGGCCAGCTCGCGGCACTCCGCGGGCGGATAGAGCCAGTCCGTGGAGAACGAGACCACCAGCACCCGGCTCTTCAGACGCGCGCAGGCCTTGTCCAGGCTGCCCTCGCCCCAGCGCAGCGCGGCGTCGTAATAGTCCATCGCCCGGGTGATATACAGGTAGCTGTTGGCGTCGAACCGCTCCACGAACGAGCGGCCCTGGTAGGCCAGGTAGCTTTCCACCTCGAACTCGATCCCGAAACTGAAATCCGGCTTGGTCTTGTTCTGCAGGCGACGGCCGAATTTCTTGTACATCGACTCGTCACTCAGGTAAGTGATATGGCCCAGCATCCGGGCGGCCGAAAGTCCGGCCTCCGGGGCCGGACCGTCATAGTAGTCGCCATCGCGGAAATTGGGGTCGGTCAGGATCGCATGCCTGGCCACGGCGTTGAACGCCAGACCCTGCGGGCTGAGCCGGGCGCTGGAGGCCAGCACCAGGACATTCTCCACACGCTCCGGGAAGGCCAGAGCCCATTCCAGAGCCTGTTGCCCGCCCAGCGAGCCTCCGGCCACGGCAAACAGGCGCTCGATCCCCAGACTGTCCAGGAGACGGGCCTGCAGACGGACCCAGTCGCTGATCGTGACCAATGGGAATTTCAATCCGTAGGGCTTGCCGGAGGCCGGGTTCAGCGCAGCCGGGCCAGTGGTGCCGTAGCAGGAGCCCAGCACGTTGGAGCAGATGAAAAACCAGCGCGAGGTGTCGAGCGGCTTGCCCGGGCCGACCATCTCGTCCCACCAGCCAGGTTTGCGCTCGCGCCATTTGCGCCCACTGGCCGCGGTCTCGGCATCCCAGCCCGCCGCATGGGCATCTCCGCTCAGGGCGTGCACGAGCAGGATCGCGTTGTCGCGCGCTGCGTTCAGCTCCCCGTAGGTCTCAAACTCCACATCCACGGGCGAGAGCTTACCCCCGGCCTCCAGACTGAACGTCTCGGGCGGCTCGATCAGGCGCAGCCGCTGCGGCCGCACCCAGCCGACCGAGCCTGGGCTGTCCGGTCCGGGAGGAAGGGGTTTCTTCGAGGTCCCGGACCGGCCCCGCCCGGAGGCGGGGCCTGTCTGAGAGTTGGACATATAATCAGGCTCCCTGGCTCTTTTTCAGAGCCTGGTCCAGATCGGCGAGGATGTCCTCGATCGATTCCAGACCGATGGAAAGACGGACAAAGTCATCGGTCACGCCGGTGGAAAGCTGTTCCTCGGGCGTGAGCTGCTGGTGCGTGGTCGAGGCCGGGTGAATGATCAGGCTCTTGGCATCCCCGATGTTGGCCAGGTGCGAGAACAGCTTGACCGCATCGATCAGCTTCGCCCCGGCCGCGCGGCCGCCCTTGATTCCGAAACCGATGATCGCCCCGAACCCGTTCTTCAGGTACTTGACGGCGTTGACATGATCCGGGTGGCTCTCCAGGCCGGGATAGTTGACCCAGGCCACGGCCGGGTGTTTCTCCAGGAAACGGGCCACTGCCAGGGCGTTCTGGCTGTGCTGACGGACCCGGAGCGGCAGGGTCTCGGCCCCCTGGATGATCAGCCAGGCGTTGAATGGGCTGATCGCCGGACCCAGGTCGCGCAGAAGCTGCACGCGGGCCTTGAGGATATAGGCGATCCCGCGCACCACCGCCTGTTCGTGGTCGCCGAAATATTTCCAGTAGCTCACACCGTGATAGCTGGGGTCGGGCTCGACCAGCTCGGGAAACTTGCCGTTGTTCCAGTTGAACTTGCCCGATTCCACTATCGCACCGCCGAGCGAGGTGCCGTGGCCGCCGATGAACTTGGTCAGAGAGTGCACCACCACATCCGCCCCCACCTCGAACGGCCGCAGGACAGGCGGCGGACTGACCGTGTTGTCCATCACGAACGGGAGGCCGTGATCGTGGGCGATCCGGGCGATAGTCTCGTAGTCGGCCACGTTGTTCTTCGGGTTGCCGATCGACTCGGCGTACAGCAGACGGGTGTTCTTGTCGATCTTCTTAGCGTAATTGGACGGGTCGGCGGAATCGACAAAGCGCACCTCGATCCCCAGCCGCGGCAGCGTATAGTGGAACAGGTTGTAGGTGCCGCCGTAGAGAAAATTGGTGGAGACGATGTTCTGACCGGCGCTTGTGATATTGAGCACCGCAAGCAGGACCGCCGCCGAGCCGCTGGCCACGGCCAGGGCCGCGGTGCCACCCTCCAGGGCTGCCACCCGGCTTTCCAGCACGTCCTGGGTCGGGTTCATGATCCGGGTGTAGATATTGCCGAATTCTTTCAGGGCGAACAGGTTGGCCGCGTGTTCGCTGCTGCGGAACACGTAGCTCGTGGTCTGGTAGATGGGCACAGCCCGGCTGCCCGTGGTCGGATCGGCGGTTTGCCCGGCATGCAGGGCAATGGATTCGATACCTTTTATGAAATCGCTGCTCATGGATTGAGCCTCCATTATCGAGAGAAAAAGTCCTGTGTCAGGACATCAGTATATAGACACCAAGCCAGTACCCCGGCGAGCGGGCCACCCGGTTATCAGCGAGTCGAGCCGTCGCCACGGTACGTCCTCCCGCTTCGCATCGCTCCGCCGCACGGGCGGCAGGCTGTCAGTCGGACCCGTGACAAGATTTCCTCCTTCAGGCTGTTAAATCAGGGGATTGAATATAAAACCCCGGCCCAGGTTTGCAACCATTTTCGGCCTGTGCCGATTTGGATCAAAGCCTGCGGCTGAGGTCTCAGATATCGTAATGCAGCACGTTCTCTCTGGACTTGCGCCGCCAGCCCTCGACAATGTCAGCCAGGCTGGTGTGGTCGTACAGCGCAGAAAGCGCCTCCAGCACGCGACCCCAGAAATCGTGGAACGGGCACTGGAAATTCAGATCGCAACTGGCGTCGCCCTCCCGGCTGCTGACACAGGAGACGGGGGCGATATCACCGTCCACGAACCGGACTATCTCACCCAGGGTGATCGCCTCGGGCGGGCGGGCCAGAAAATAGCCGCCCTCCACACCGCGGCGGCTCTCCACGAAACCGCCCTGGCGCAACTCGCTCAGGATCACCTCCAGAAAGCGCCGCGGTATCTGCTGACGGGCGGCGATCAGAGCGATCCGGACCGGCCGGGGTTCACCGTGACGCGAGGCCAGCTCGTACAGGGACCGAAGCGCGTAGTAGCATTTGCTCGAAATCTGCATCCGGCCCTCCGGGTTTATTGTTCACTAAATCAATCGGTTTAGTGTCAATATAGCACGGCTGGCTTTTCTCTGTCAAGAGTCAGCACCCGGAAGACTTAAAATCAGTTGCCAGGGAGGAAATTTACCAGCAGGCCCCAAAGCAAAACCGGCCCCGCTATCGAGCAGGGCCGGCCACTGACTTGCCTTGAGGGGTTCAGGCGGGGATCATTCCACTTCGAGATTGGCCAGGAGTGGGAAGTCTTCGGCGCACAGACGGATCGAGTCCTCTGAGACGGCCTCCTGCCAGCCCGCCTCATCCAGACGGTTGACTTTGGGCACAGTCAAGTCGAACACCGGCTCCAGTCCGAACCGTTCGGTCAGGAAACGGCCGCAGGTCATGTTCAGCACCTCGCGCAGGGCATCCATGATCATGCTGGCCGAAAGGTCCTCGGCCGAGGCGCCCAGCATGTTCACCGCGATCTCGCGGCACAGGTCGCCCGGAGCGGCCAGGCTGACCCAGCCGTTCTTCTCCCCGCTGAATTCCATCCGCGCCAGAAGGCTGTCCTCCGGAGGCTGGCAACTCTGTTCATCCTCTGCCTCATCGGCGAAAATGAACGTCATCTGTTCGAGCACATCGATCAGGCTGCGGCTGAATATCTCGCGGTCATCGGCGCTGGTGTTCATCCGGATCCCTCGAATGGAAATTATTCTAAAGAGTGATTAACTGGCCCGCGGCGTGCACTGTCACTTCTCCGGAGCCGACATACAACCGCATGGTTCGAGCCAACATACCCCCGATATGCTCGGCGGCCAGACGCAAGCCGTTCTTACTGAGGAATTTTCTCAGGACCCGGTAATTATGCGTCCCCACATGGAACACCGTGTCGAAATCGAACACTTGGCCGCAGCCGGCGACCTTGAGCACCAGGTTCTCTTTCCTGGCGCCGCGGGCGAACATCTCCTCCAGCAGGGCCGGTACCCCGGTATCCACGAACTTGGCCGGGCAGAGGTCCGCCTCCTCGGGCTTGAGGCTGGACATCGGCAGGAGACAATGGATCAGTCCGCCCAGCATGACCACCGGGTCATAGACCGCCAGTCCCAGACAGGAACCCAGCGAGTAGGTCACCAGCAGTTCGTTCGGATCATCCGAAATCGTGTACTCACCTATGTCTACCACACGCTGGCCGAAGCCGCTTCCCATTCGCCAGACCGCCTGCTCCATTGTCCTGTCCCGCTCTCGGCTGTTCTTGCCGCGCCTTCCTGCCGATTAACTCTTCTCAGACTCCGACCGCCTGCAGGCCGCTTTCCTGGCGGGTCATCGCAATCCGCATCATCTCGGAGACATCCAGGATCAGGCCCACCGAGCCGTCGCTCATCACAGCGCCGCCGGAAATGCCCTTGACCCGTCCCAGTGCGTGCCCGAGGTTCTTGATCACCACCTGCTGCTGGCCGATCAGCGAGTCCACCACCAGCGCCACCCGCCGTCCCTGGTCCTCGACGATCATCGAAAGGGCCTGGGTCGGCTCCTCTATGGCGTCCTTGATACGGAACAGCCGCCCGACCCGGAACAGAGGGATCAACTCGCCGCGCAGGTTGAGCAGCTCACCGCGTCCGGACACGGTATGGATGTCATCGGGACGTGGGCGCAGGGACTCGACCACCGACAGGGTGGGCACTATATAGCGCTCGCCGCCCACAATAATGATCAGTCCGTCGATAATGGCCAGAGTCAGCGGCAGACGCATGCTCACCGTGGTGCCGCGGCCCTTTTCCGAACTCAGTTCCACGCTGCCGCGCAGGGCCTCGATGTTCTTCTTCACCACATCCATCCCCACTCCGCGGCCCGAGACATCCGTCACTTTCTTGGCCGTTGAGAACCCGGGCATGAAAATCAGGTTGAACACATCCCGCTCGGCCATGTCGGCCCCTTCCTGGATCACGCCGCGCTCGACCGCCTTGGCGATGATCGCCTCGCGGTCGAGGCCCTTGCCGTCGTCCTGCACCTCGATATAAATGCTGCCGCCGCGGTGGAACGCCCGCAACTCGACACGTCCCACATCGGGTTTGCTGCGCTTGCGGCGGTCCTCAGCGTTGTCCTCCAGCCCGTGGTCCACCGAGTTGCGTATGATGTGGATCAGCGGGTCGCCTATCCTCTCGACCACCGAACGGTCCAACTCGGTCTCCTCGCCCACGGTGACAAACTCCACCTCTTTGCCGCTTTTCTTGGCCAGGTCGCGCACCAGCCGCGCCATTTTCTGGAACGTGGGCCGGATGGGCACCATGCGCATGGTCATGCCCAACTCCTGGACTACGCGGGTGATTTTGCTCAGGTGGTTCATGTTCCGGGCCACCTCCGGCGAGGCGTCGCGCAGAAGCTCCTGGTTCTGGGTCACCATCGACTCGGCGATCACCAGCTCACCGATAGCGTCGAGCAGCTTGTCCAGGCGCTCGGTATCGATCTTCACCGTCTCCTTGACCTGCACCGTGGCCGGCTGGGACTCGCCGGACTTGCGGGCCTCGTTCTGTGCGCGCAGGGCATGGGCCACTTCCATGGCCGGCACGCCGGCTTTCTTGACCAGCACCTCACCCAGAGGGGTCGCCCCGTCTTTCTCGGCCAGCACCCTGTTGAGCGTGTCGGCCTGCACCACTCCGCTGTCGATCAGAATTTCGCCCAGGCGTTTGTTGGGTTCGGCCTTGATCTGACGGCTGGCGGAGGGCACGGTCTGGCGGCCGGCCAGAATGTTCCGCAGCACCTCTATCAGCGTGGCCAGCGAGGGATTGTTCGGCAGCGGATCCCCGGAGGAAAGCGCCCCTTCCACATCCCGCACCAGCGAGCGCAGGGTGTCGACCGACTCGAACACCGCATCCATCACCGTGCCGGTGAGCAGGATATTCCCCTTGCGCGCCCGGTCCAGAAGGTCCTCGGACACGTGGGCCAGTTCCTTGATCTCGATCAGGTCAAGGAACCCCGCCACACCCTTTATCGTGTGGAAAGAGCGGAACACCGAATTGAGCGATTCCTTCTCCTCGGGGTTGCTCTCCAGGGTCAGAAGCTGCACATCCGCATTGTCCAGGTGGCTGTTGGCCTCCTGAATGAAATCCACCACCAGACTTTCATCTCCTGAGGGGATGTTGAGCATGCGTCCGGTCGGCTCGGCCGGTGTCTCCGCCGTGGGTTGCTCCTCAGCCGGAGGGGCCGCTGGCTCGACCGCCGCAGGCTCCGCTTCCGCCTCCACGGCCACCGGGGCCTCAGTAACGGGAGCCGGGGCGGTTTTCTCCACGGACGCAGCCTTAGCCGCGGCTGCCGTGGTTGTGGAGCCGCGCAGGATATTCAGGATATCGCCCATCGGGGCGGCCGGCTGCCCCTCGCTCGCCAGAAAAGCGAAACTCTGGGACAGCCAGTCCTTGACCAATAAAAGATTGTCGGTCTTGCTCTCGACAGGCCCGTTTTCCAGATAGCTCTCTGTCTCGTGGCAGACCTGCTGGATATCGTTCAGACCCAGCATGCCAGCCTCGCCCTTGAGAGTGTGAAGGCGGCGTTTCAGTTCAGAGTAACTCTTCCCGGTGTAATGTTCTTTCTCCGAAGCCAGGATCTGCTCCTCCAGCTCCTGCAGCGAGGTGGCCTGCGAGGAGAGGAAATCGGACAGTATCTTGTCGTCGACAATGGCCGCCTTGAGCTTCTCCGTCCCAGTGGGCTCTTTGGCTCCGGCCATCTGCGGCGGAAGCTGGGCGGCCACGGCCTGCGGCCCATCTGCCAAGCCGGCCTGGAAAGCCTTAACCGCCTGGGTGATGGCTTTCATCGATTCAGCCGCGGCCGCCGGCTCCATGATTATCATTTCCTCGGCCAGATCGATAGATTTCGCCACGGCAGGTTTGAACACCCGGGCCAGATCATCCTTGACCTCGGTATCGATCTTTCTCAGCAGCTCGATGACTCTTTTAACCGACTGTAGATCCTCCGGGTCCGCCATCACCACTTCAGCGGCCAGAGCCTCGACCAGCTTGGCAAGGTCTTGCTTGGCCATCTAACCCTCCCATACACTCGACAGCTCGTATTATTACGCGGCGGCATTCTGCCGCCTTCCTTTAATTCAAACCATTGAATCAGAACCTGTCGCCGGAGATGCGCCGTGTTACGCGCATGCAGTCCTCATGGCCTCGGGCGGCCAGGGAACGGCAGGCGCCGGAAGCGTCCACTGGCGGCAACGACATGTGCAGGGTGAAAATAGTACCGCCGGAATCCGGGCAACGGCGTTTCAGCCTTCCACCCAAAGCTTTCACCGCACCGCTGAGAACCATGAAATCAAGCGTTTCCGGAGCGTTTTCCGCGGCGCCGGACGGATCATCAGCAGATGAGAGCCTTGATCTGGCCGCCTGCTGACTGCTGGTTCCGGCCACCAGCAGACAGAGGTCTCCGTTCTCGCGGTGAGCCGAGATGTCAAGCGATTTCACCGGCCCCGTGAGTTCCTGGCCGAGCGCGGCCCGCATCAGACGGGCCACCGTGCGGACAAAACGCTCTCTGTCCGCATATAGGACAATGTCATGCTCGATCGAGACAAAAACGTGCGTCTCGGGGGGGGAATCGAGCAGGCAGAACGCGCTGCGCAGGGCCTCATCCAACGGGAACTCCTCCCTGGAGCTGGCCGCCTCGGCCTGGCTCTGGGCCAGAATATCGACCACCGAATCCAAACTCTCGAAACAGAAACGGCCGTCCTGGAAATCCAGGTCCAGTTTCGCGAAGCACTCCAGCGAATCCTTGAGCAGCATCCTGACTCCGGCTCCTGAGTCGGGCAGTTCTGACAAGCCGTTGTTAAGGCGGACAAGGCTTTTCTGGAGCGGACCCAGGCTCCGGCGGATTTTCTGCAGCGGTTCGGCTGCCTCGCCGGCGATTCCGGACAGCATGGCAGTGAGCTCCTCACGGTTGTAATAATCGAGGGAGCGGGCACGCTCGGCAGTCAGGGCCCTTTCCAGTTCCAGACGTTCCTGCACACGGTCCAGGATGCTTTTCAACTCGAAAAAATTGACCGGCTTGAGGATGAAATACCATGCCCCGGCCCTCAGGGCCCGCACTGCGACATCCGTGTCCGCGTAGCCGGTCACCATGACAAAAGGGACACTGGAGGAAGCCCGCACCGTTTCCAGGAACTCCAGGCCGTTCAATTCGGGCATTTTTATATCTGAAAGCACAAGTTCCGGTTCAAATTCCTCGAGCAACTCGAGACCTTCACGTCCGTTGACTGCCAGCTTGACCGCGTGTTTCTCCTCAACCAGGAACTTGGCCAGTATGTTTCTCACACCGTTGTCGTCTTCCACAAGCAGGATTCGCATTTTCTCCTCGAGGTCTGCAACACCCGTCGGGCCGACTGTCACAGCCGGCCCGACGGAGGCTGCCGGATGAGCCTCCGCGCCTGGCGGGGTTGGATGCTCAATCACAGATTGTTAATCTGTCCCGGCAAGTGCATATCGCGTGCCCAAACGGCCGGAGAAAAGAACTACCTGCCACTTGTGTAATTACGACAACCCGGACATCCTTGAAACCGGATCGCATGCTCGGTTTCGCACGCCCGTGCTTCAAATCGCGCGCAAGCCCCTGGACCCTCTCGGACGTTTTGTTAACGGCTGCGCAAATAAACCCTGGCGCTGAGTCACACCAGGCCACTGTTGCCTCTGCCCGCGGGCTCTATCGTAAAAACCTGAATTATTCTGACAATTCTTCTATTTATTATCAATTAGCAGATCATATCCCCAAACAGCCGAATTCTGACATTAAAGCCAAAGGGCATTTTCAATATGGCCATACGGATAAGCCGGCGCAAGTCCCCGCCCATTGGGGTCGTCCTTAAAATTAATCCTGCCGGGTGGCTTGATTTCAACAGGGAAAGTTATATCTTGGTAATCTCCTCAATGGAAGCTTGAAATCTTTCGAAAGGCTGCATTCAGATCGCACACCCTGTGATGCCGGGAGAAAAAGGAATAACTATCGCATCTGGCCTCGGGGAACAGTTCCGGCCGAGCCTGGAGCGACGAGGGCAAACTGCGCGAACACCGATAACTGTTGAGTGAGTCCAGCTTTAGCCAGAGGATGGAGAGACAGGATGACGACACGAAAAAGCGCAGTTCTGGAACAGAAGATGGAAGAGGCGCTCAAGATTTTGAAATCGGGCCGCCAGGGACCGGAAGCAGTGGACAATGCGCTGGGCCAGCTCGAAAACGCTCTTACCCTGCGCGGTCGTCCGCCGCGAAAACCGCTGCTGGCTCTGGCCGGGGGCATGGCTGCCGACCTCGAGCAGGAAGCCGGTAAAGCGGTCAACACCGACCGCGAGGCTGCGCTGCGACGGCGCCTGTACAGCCTTTACACGGCGATAGGCCTTCGCGAGAGCGCCATGAAGAATGCCCGCCGTTTTCAGGAACTGACATCCCGATCGGCGGATTTCAGGATTCAAGCCCAGGGACTCATCCTGCTGGCAAAGGCCTGCTACTGGGCGGATGACCAGCGTGGCGCACTGGCCTTCCAGCGCCAGGCCCTGGACCTGGTGGAGCTGGCAGCCGTGCGTGGAGAGCTGTGCCTGGAGGATGAAAAGTATTTCAACCGCCATCACGCCCTCTGGGCTTTCCGCTTCGCGCAGAACACCTGCCGCTGGGAGGAAGCCGCACTGACTTTCGAAAAGGCGGTGCAGGCCGCCCGTTCCTGGAACGATCCCGCGATGCTGTCCGACAGTCTGATCCTTTACGCCGAGGCGCGGATGTTCCAAGGCGAGTGGAGCGAGTGCGAGCGTCTGGCACACGAATGCGTCCGGGCCGCAATGTACGCACACAAGGGTCAGCAGAGCTGCTACCCGCTCTGGCTCTGGGGACGGTCACTGGTGTACGCAGGCAACGCCCAGAAAGCCGTGCAGGAAATCAACCGTGCCATCCGCGTGGCGCGCAAGACCGGGGACGCGGTCGGCCTGTCCGAGGCCCTGATCGCCCTGGCCGAGGCCCAGGCAGCTCAGGGCGACAGTCAGAGCGCGCTGAAAACCGCCGAACTGGCGGAGCAGACCGCAACCGGCGCGCGGCTCGGGATCAACCTGGCCCAGGTACGCCTCTGGCGCGCCTGGGTCGAGATGCAGTCGGACAGCCGTCTGGCCGGCCGCAACATCGAACCGCTGCACGCGAGCCTGGCCACATTCGAGAGCCTGGGTGTGCTGTCCGGCTGGGTCACGGCTCTGCACGCCCTGGGCCATGCCCTGGCCCTTTGCGGCAGCCCCGAGACCGCGAGGATATATCTCGAGCTGGCCCACGGCAAGTTCCTGCGCTGGAACATGCACTGGCACGCATTCCGGGCGGAAAGCTCACTGCGCCTGACTCTGGGCTGAACTCCAAACAGCAGGTCCTGAAATGAAAAGGGCCACATCCCTGTGGCCCTTTGTTTTTCCCCTTAATCCTGCCGGATCAGAAATCCTTGAAATCGTTCTCATCCAGCGGAATCAATTTTTCCGGGTCTGCCTTTTTCTTGCCGTTGCCGTCCCCGGCAGGCTTCTCCTTCACCGGCGGCTTCACCGTCGGAACGGTTTTCTGCAGCATCGATTTGACCACCTGCTCCCTTTTGGGGTTGGACTTCGCGGGATCTGCAGACGGGAGCGTTTTTCTCACCGGTTCGGCGAGCATGGGTTTCTCGGTCTTTTTAGGCAACTGCGACGGTGGGGCCGCTTCCTCGCGCTCATCCTCCTCGAACAGCCTGAATTCGGAGATCATGGTCCGGAGAAGCTCGGCGCGGCTTTTCAGTTCCTCCGAGGAGGCCGACGATTCCTCCGAGTTCGAGGCATTGCTCTGAGTGACGCTGTCCATCTGGGCCACGCCATTGTTGATCTGCTCGATCCCCTGGGCCTGCTCCTGGGCCGAGGCGGCGATCTCAGCCACCAGGTCGTTGACATGGTTGGAACTGTCCACGATCTCGTTCAGGATTTCTGCCACCTTTTCGGTGATATTCACTCCGCCCTCGGCGTTCTTGACCGCCTCCTCGATCATTCCGGAGGTATTGCGGGCCGCCTCGGCGCTGCGCTGAGCCAGAGAGCGGACCTCCTCGGCCACTACCGCGAATCCCTTTCCGGCATCTCCGGCCCGTGCCGCCTCCACCGCAGCGTTCAGGGCCAGGAGGTTGGTCTGGAATGCAATCTCGTCGATCGTCTTCACGATCTTGGCGGTCTGGCTGGAGGAGGTCTTGATCCGGCCGATCGCCTCGATCATGCGCTCCATCTGCAGCTTGCCTTTCTGCGCCAGCTCGCGGGCGGCTGTGGAGAGCGCCTTGGCCTGCGCGGCGTTGTCGGCGTTCTGG
>CAYLSM010000117.1:0-13532 GCA_964386505.1 uncultured Gemmatimonadales bacterium | reverse complement strand
GGGAGCCGGGACCCCGGCCAGGATGAAATAGATCAGCACCACCAGGCGCGCGCTGGCCAGGCTGACCAGGGCGATTATGACCAGGGCGGTCAGGGTGAGCGGGCCCAGCGGCTCGATGAGGCCCGATTCCATCAGCATGGCGTGCCACCAGCCGGTCAGAAAAACGCACAGGGCCAGGGCCGTGGCCACGGCCAGAAAGCCCGAGCGCAGCGAGCCGCCCTTGCGAAGGTCCTGCTCGGGACGGACATGGCGCGCCCAGTACAGGGCCGGTCCCAGCATGAGCAGGAACGTCAGGCCGACAAAGGCCAGGTCCATGTAGAGGAAAAAGAGCAGCACATCCAGCGGACGCTCGATGAAAGCGGGATCGGCCAGAAGGCAGCCAGAGCTGGTGAGCCCGGCCAGAAGGGTGCCGATAAGGAGCGAGGTGCGCAGCGCCAGGCTGAGCGCGGTCCGCCAGGAGCCGCCGCCCGCAGTGCGTGCGCTCAGGAACCGCTCGACCGGGCTGTTCAGGTAGCCCAGCGCGCGCAGGCGGGTGCGTATCTGCTCCACCGACTGCCCGTTCTCTCCGGGTTGCGGGTCTTTCTCGCTGCCATCGGCCACAGTCAGACCTTTCTTTCCAGAACGTAATCCGCCAGATCGAGCAGGAGCTGCGCCTCGGGGCCCTTGAACCGGGCCAGGGCGGCGCGCGCGGTGTCCAGCAGCTCGCTGGCGATCACCCGCGAGGCCTCCAGGCCGAACACGCTGACAAAAGTTTTCCGGGTCCCGTCCGAGGCGGCCTGCTTGCCCAACTCCGGGGCCGCCGGATCGGTCTCCAGGATATCATCCACCACCTGGTAGGCCAGGCCGAGGTTCTTGGCGTAGGCAGCCAGGGGGTCGACCACTCCGGCGCGGGCGCGGCAGAGCCTCGCCCCCAACGTGGCCGAGAGGATGAACAGCGCGCCGGTCTTGCGGCTGTGCACGAACTCCAGGCTTTCCAGGTCCTCGCGGTCCAGGTGCAGGTCTTTCCACTGGCCGCCGATCATGCCCGGAGCGCCCACGCAGTCGGCGGCATCGCGGATCAGCGCCCCGGCTGCCGCGGAGCGCAGGCCGTGGGCCTCCACCGAGCGGCCCAGCAGGTGGAACGCCTGCATCAGAAGGGCGTTGGCGGCCAGGATCGCGGTGGCCTCGCCGGCCTGCACGTGCAGCGGGGGCTTGCCGCGCCGCAGCGAGGCGTCGTCCATGCAGGGCAGATCGTCCAGGATCAGCGAGGCGGTGTGGATCATCTCCACCGCGCAGGCTGCGTCCAGCACCTTGACGGCCTTGCCGCCCGCCAGTAAGGCCGACACCAGGGTCAGCACCGGGCGCACCCTCTTGGCCGGGGAGAGAAGACTGTAACGCATGGCCTCCACCACCGGGGCGGAGAATTCCTCCGGCGCGGGAAGGGCGCCGGGCAGGCTCTGCTCCACCAGACGGGCGTAGGGGCCGAAAGCTTGCTGGAAACGTCTCTCCGTGGTCTCCAGGCTACTCTCCGTTTCAGGTGTCGGCTTTAAAATATCCATCAAGCCTGGAACAGGTCCTTACCCTCGTACTCGGGCGGGACCGGGCATTCCAGGTGGTTCAGCACTGTTGGGGCGATGTCCCGCAGGTCCGGCGCGTTCCGGGCGATCCGCCGGTTGCAGAGCAGCACGCCCGGGACCAGGTCGCGGTCCACGCTGCAATGGTCGCCGCTCCACTTTTCGCGGTTGGGCTCGACCACCTCGGCGCCGAACCCACCCAGGGCGGTCTGCCAGCTCACCCGGTAGTTGCGGTGGAAACCTACCACCAGGTCCGGGGCCTCGTCAACCCGCTTGCCGTGGTACACCTCCAGGCCCGTGTAGACTTTGCTCACCACCGGGGCGCTATCCTCCGGGTCGGTCAGTTCGGACAGTCCCTGGGTGATGGCCTGCATGACACGCACGTACTCCTCGCCGCGCTGCACGATCCCGCGGGCCTCGCGCCCCAGCATGTTGACAAAAATGAGGCCCAGGCCCAGTGAATAGGCCTTGGTGGCGGACCAGTCGACATTCTGGAAAAAATCGCCCCCGCCGAACAGGTCTTTCAGGTTGTGCTGGCCCGTGGCCTGGCTTTTCAGGCGCATGAACCCGTTCTGCACCAGCCAGGTGTTGAGGTTCACCCCCTTGCGGAACGAGGCGAAACCGTGGTCGCTGAGCACCACGAGCAGCGTGTCCGGGTCCTCGTAGCGGGCGCGAACCTCTCCCACGAAAGAGTCCATGCGCTTGTAGAACGAGAGTATCGCTCCGCCGAACTTTTCCGCCTGCTCGCGGTCGTACATCGGGTGGGCCGGGTCGCGGAAACGCCAGAACATGTGCTGTACCCGGTCGATACAACTGAACAGCTCGAAGAACAGGTTCGGCTTCTCCTTGTCCAGCACCTCCAGGGCCATGGCACGGCGCTTGTCGAAAATCATGTTCAGGTCGTCCAGGAACGCGGCCTCATCGATGCGCCGCTCCTTGAGCGCCGCGGTCTCGGCGGCCCAGCCGCGGGTTTTGTAGAGGCCGATCGCCCCTGCCAGACGGGCGGAAAAATCGCCGGGCCACGAAATGGGCAGCACCGGCTCGGACGGATGTATCTCCACCGGAGACATGAACACCTTCACCTCGTCGCCGATCTGTGTGGCGATCAGACGGCAGACCCCGCGCACCTTGAGCAGCAGGTTAAGCTCGAACTCCACCTCGACCCAGTCGCTCCAGACTCCCTCGGCGAGTTCCACTTTCTGCCCGTTCAGCTCAACTGTCACCCGGTCTTTCCCGTTGCGCTGGAACGCGATAGGCGCGCTCAGGTTGTCCTCGGCCTCCAGGGCGGCCAGCTCGCGCTCCAGGCTCTCGACAGCGCGGCTGTCGCCGCCTGCGGAGGCTTTGGCGCGCTTTTCGAGCAGGCGGCCGCGGCGCTGGCGGGTAACCGGGTTCCAGGGGCCGATTACCCGAGCCTCGGCCCGTCCATTGGGACTGAACTCCAGCGGGGTGACCTTGCCGCCGAACTCCGTCTCGCTGCTGCTCTCACCGTAGATGTCGCTGCTGAAAAACTGGTAGGTGGCCTGCGTGCCGCGCAGGTCGGGCGTAGTGAGCCCGGTAAGCAGCACACTTCCAGCGGCCAGGCTCGATGCCGGGAACGAAACCGGTGCCTGGAGCACGGCGCTCTTGATCCCGTTGTCTGAGGCCACGGCCCAGAACGGGGTTCCGGTGCGAAGGCAAACGGCCGAGGGCTTTTCCAGCGGTATCAGGTCGAACAGGAAACGCGGGTTCACAGGCCGCACCGCCGCAATCTTAGGATTGCAGGTGGCCGGGTCGCGGTTCAGGAAATCGTAAATGCCGTGCACCCCGGCCTGGGCCGAGACCGAGAAGGTGGACCAGGCCACCGGCGACTCGGGCGGGATCGAGCTGGTCAGGCGGGTGTAGCCGCCCTCGGTGGCCAGACGGGCCAGGTTGGGCAGCTCACCGGCGGCCATGAACTCATCCAGAAGGCAGGGGTCCACGGCATCGAAACCCAGGATTATGGCTTTCTGCTTGAGCGCGCGGGCCTTGACCGCGGGCGGCTTCTCGCCGCAGGCGGTCAGCGAGACAGTCAGAGCCGCTCCGGCCGCGGCCGCGGCGTGGGTTAGAAGCTCGCGCCGGCTTATTCCCGCACCCGGCTCTGTCGTGTCTGTGTTCCGATCCGACTTTTCCATCTCTATCACCTCGAGTTCCACTGGCGGGGGTGTGAAACTGTATCAGACTATGTAAGCCACGGCAAATCCCACCTGGGCCATCATCATCAGACGGTACATGTTGGTCCAGGAGGGATGGTTTTCGGTGGAGGCCAGGCTTTCCGGGTCGCGCAGGATCAGCCAGGCGGTGTACGCGCCATACAGGGCGAGCCAGAAACCAAGGGCCACCAGCACATAGGGATTGCCCGAGAGCACCGGCCCGCCGCCTGGCCGCGTGACCACTATCCCCAGCGGCATCATGAGCCAGGGGACCACGAACGAGGGTGCGATCATCCAGGCCGAGGCGCGCACCCCGAAACGCAACGGTAAAGTGATGCAGCCCGCGGCCTTGTCGCCCGCCATGTCGGAGTAGTCCTTGGTCGAGGCCGATCCCAGCAGGAACAGGAAAAAGATCCCGCCTATGTACCAGGGCTCGATGTCCCCGGCGATCGCGGCCACGCTCGACCAGCCCGCCACCTTGAGCAGCCAGCCGCGCGGCACGGCGATTGTCAGGTTGGCCACGAGCCAGTGGCGCTTGGTGCGCAGCGGCGGCGCCGAGTAGACATAGGTCAGGGCCGCGGCCACGGCCACCAGGGCGAAACATTCATGACGCCCGCCCGGGGCCACCAGCCAGGCCAGCCAGAGGGCCACGGCATACAGGAACGCCGAGTACAGGGCCGCTGCGCGCAGGCTGATCTTTCCGGAGGGAATCATCCGCTCGGGCTTGTTCACCCGGTCGTTCTCAAGGTCCGTGATCTGATTGAGCACATTGGAGGCTGCGTTGAGCACCGCGGCCATCGTCCCACCCAGCAGGATAAAAATTATGGTCCGCCCGGCGCCCAGGGCGGCCAGGTGCGCCAGGAACGGCTGCCCGGCGCGGTGCGCTCCGGCTCCCACAGCGGTCAGCGCGCCGCTCAGCATGCCCAGCATGGGCGGCAGAAGAGTGAACGGCCGGGTGAACTTGAAATAGCGCGCCAGGGTTTCCATCTCTTTTCCGTGGTTCAGACGGGTAATCCGGCAACAAGCGCCGCGATAAGGCATAGAAGCGCTCCCAGAGCCGTGTTGAGTACGTTGAGCCACTCGTTGCCCAGGGCGCGTTCCAGGCCCGGGAACGAACCGAGCAGGCTCTCGGCATAGGCCGCGGCGAACGCGCTCCCCGCAGCCGAGGCCCAAAGAGCCGACCCGCTGAAAAGTCCGGTCAGAAGGCCGGTCAGGGCCACTGCCACCGCGGCGACCAGCGAGGCCGCCGTGCCCTCGACCGAAACCGCGCCCGGGGTGCCGGGCGGCACCGGCCTGAGGCTCGCGGCGAGGAACGCGCGCCGCCCGTAGAGCGAGCCGAACTCGGTGCCCGCGGTGTCGGCCGCGGCCGTGGCGAACGAGGCGGTGAGCAGCGCTCCGGCCAGGGGTGAACCGTGTGTGAACTTATACACCATTGCAAGCAGTGTGCCCACGGCGCAGTTGGCCAGGGCGTGACGCGCCCCGCGACGTCCCCGGCCGCTCTGGGCGATCCCCCGCGCCGCCTTGACCTCGTAGCCCAGGTGGGTCAGCCCGCTCGCCAGCACGAAAAACACCCCCAGCACGGCGAAACCGCCCATTCCGGAGCAGCCGTAGATCAGCGCGCCGATCACCACCCCGCCGATCAACCCGCTTCGGCTGACCGTGCCCAGGGCATAGGCCGCTATTCCGACAAGAAACGGAACGGTCAGCGCCTCGATTATCGGGTGGGACGAAAGGAACAGCATCGCAGTCCCGCCGTTCAGAGGGTCAGGGCCAGCACCGCGGCCGCGGCTGCCGGCACGCTCAGGTTGTCATCCAGCGGCAGGGGCAGGCTTTCAATCACAGCCGCGGCCAGGGCCGCCGCGACGCAGAAAGCCAGGCAAAGGCCGGTTCCGGGAAGCTGCACTCCAGTGCCGGCGGCGGTCCAGAAAACCAGGGCTGCTATCCCCGGCCAGGCGGCCAGGACAAACGCGGCCAGCCCGACCCAGGTCTTTTGCGCCGACCAGGGCAGTTTCCTTTTGCCCCAGGCGCGCCCGGCCATGTTGCTAACGCCGTCGCCCAGAGCCAGCGCGGCCCAGGCCCCGGCCACCACGTGCATCCGCTGGCGGAAAATGAGGATGAGCGCCAGGACGCTTAGAGCATAATAAAGTTTACCCCGGCTGTAGCCGCGGGTTGCCTCCTCCGGACGCACCCCGGCCCGGTTGAGCCGCGGCGAGCCCCAGAGGCCGTAGGCTACCGCGCCCAGGGCGCAGGCCACCGCCTGCCAGAGGCTCAGCCAGCGCAGCAGGAAAGCGAAGGCCAGGGGCAGCATGTGCTCGATCTGACGGCGGCTCTCGCCGGTCATGGGGCCGCCTTTCCAGCGCCGTGGCTGTCGAGGCCGGGGATGGACTCGCGCAGCCAGCGCACGGTAAGCTCCAGACCCTCGCTCAAGGGCCGGGCGACATAGCCCAGCTCGCGCCCGGCGCGGGAGGAGTCGAATTCCCAATCCAGGCGGAAGGTGTCCACCACGCCGCGGGTGAGCTGAGGCATGCGCCCGCTGAGACGAGCCAGGCCCTCCTCGGCCCAGCCGATCAGGCGGGCGGCCCAGAAAGGCACGGCAATCCGCGGGGCGGGCCGTCCGCTGGCCGCGGCCAGAGCGGCGAAAAACTGCCCCAGGCTCGCGTTCTCACCCCCCAGGATATAGTTCTGCCCGGGTTTGCCCCGCTCCAGGGCCAGGCGCACCCCGGCGGCGACATCCTCCACGTAGACGAAATTCCAGCGCTGACGGCCGTGGCCGATCCGCGCCGGCAGACGGCCCCGCAGGTGGTCGCGCACGAGGTTCGAGATCAGGTTGCCGGCAGTGAACGGACCGGGGCCGTAGATCACCGCCGGGTAGAGCGTGACCAGCGGCAGCCCGGCCTGGGCCAGTTCCTGGGCCGCCAGGTTGGCGTCGTATTTGGTGCGCTCGTAATCGTTAAAATGGACCTGCCGCAGGTGCGAGCTGTCCTCATCCAGTGGCGTGCCGGTGGATGAGCCCAGGGCCAGGAACGAGGAGACGTAGAGGACCTTTTCCATCCCGGCCTCGCCCGCGGCGCGCAGCACGTTGAGCGCGCCCTCGACATTCACCCGGTCGAACTCGGACGGGTCACGGGCCCAGGCGGAAACCTTGGCCGCGGCGTGGACCGCCGCCCGGCAGCCCTTGAGCGCCAGGCGCAGCGAGACCGGATCGGTGATGTCGCCCGCGACCGGGACCACCCGTGCGTGCCGGGGCAGGGCGCGCTCACGCCCCGGGCGCACCAGGGCCGCGACCTCGTGGCCGGTGTGCTCGATCAACTGGTTCAGGATGCGGCTGCCGAGATAGCCGCTCGCCCCGGTGAGCAGGATGCGCATGCAGAGTCACCCCGGATGGAGGATAAAGATTGCAATTGATTATCAAATCTAAATATCGGCCGGAACGAAAGCAAGGCCCGGCGTTCCAATCATCGCCCTTCGGACTTTAGGATGCTGAGGCCGATATCGTCGCGCGCCTCGAGCGAGAACACGCCGCTCTCGGCCCCCTGGATCAGGAACGCGGTGGAGAGTGCCTCGCACTCGGCGGCATCCGGGCCGCTCACTATCACCTGACGGACTTCCTCCACCGGCTCCAGGCTGAGAGGGTTCATAATGTGGCGCAGCACCCGCCCGCCTGAGCCGCTCACCGTGTTGCGGAAATTTCCCGAGACCGAGAGGGCGCAGTCGGTGAGGTTCAGGCTGTGCATGGGAGAACGGTCATCCAGGCCCTCCAGCTCCATGGGCCAGGCGGTCTCGCCCGGAGGCGCGCCCCGTGCCGCCACGGTGCTGGTCCCGGCCGAGATGACAAAATCCTTGAGGCCGGCCTCGGAGAGCATGCGGTCCAGGGCCTCGGCGCTCCAGCCCTTGGCTACGCCTCCCAGGTCGAGCAGCATCCCAGGGCGGGCCAGGCGCGCGGTCAGGCGTTCACTGTCCAGCTCCAGTTTGTCGCAGCCGATCAGCGCGCGCAGGGAGTCGGCGTCCAGCGGGCCATCTCCCTTCGGCAGGGCGGCTCCCTGGTGGAACCCGTGCTTTTTCATCAGCGCGCCGGCGGTGATGTCGAACAGCCCCCCGGTCAGGCGCCACCATCCGACACAGGCCGTGAGCAGCTCGAACGTGTCAGGGTCCAGGGCCACCGGCTCGCCCCCGGCCTGGCTGTTGATCCGGCTGATCGGGCTGTCGGCCGCGTAAATGCTGAGCCGCTTGTCATCGGCCAGCAGCGAGTCGAACACGCGGTCGGCCAGCGCGTGCATCCAGGCCTTCTCTCCGGGCGGATAGAAGGCGTGCAGGCGCACCACCGTACCCATGGCCCGCTCCAGACCCTCGTAGTATTCAAGTTCCGTGTTTTCCAGTTTTACACCGTCCTGACGGTCCGGGTTGCCTATTGTGGAGTGCAGTTCAGGAACCAAGATACCACACTTTCCCCGGCCAGTCCACACCCGGGCGGCGTTCGACAGACTGGCCCCGGATCGGCCCGGCTGTTAATATATCGGCAGAGGAACTATCCCGGGACAATTACCGCACTCCGATAGAGGCCTGTCCACAATCCGCAGCAAGGAGCTCAAGATGTCCGGCAACAGCCCGTTCGACTTCGCTTGCGGCGCCACCGGCCGCCGTCAGTTCATCCGCACCCTGGGCGCAGCCGGCCTGGGCCTGGCCGCCAACGGCTCCGGGCTTCTCGGAGCGGCCGTCCCTTCCCCCTCGGTCCTGGGAGCTGTCCCCGCCGCCCGTCTGGACCCCAAGGCGCCGTTGCGGATCGGCATGATCGGCGACGAGGGCCACACCTATGAGATATTCAACGCCCTGCCCAAGATACCGGGGGCGCAAATTGCGGCCCACGCGTTCGAGGACGGCAACTGGGAGTACAACGCGGACGGCAGCCCGCGCCGCGGCGGGGCCTACGATCTGGACGCCAAGCGCAAGTGGTGCGCCGAACAGAGCTGGTACCACGACAAGCTCAAGGTTTACGAGACCTACCAGGAAATGCTGGACAAGGAAAAGCTGGATGTCGCCGTGGTCGCCCTTCCCTATGCGCGCAACGCCTACGCCTCGGCCGCCGCGGCCGAGCACGGGGTGCACGTGATGTGCGAAAAGCCGGTGGCGGTCAACTACGCCGACCTGGACATGCTGGAGGCGGCCGTGAAAAAGAGCGGTGTACGCCTGTCGGCGATGTTCACCATGCGTTTCGCCCCCACGATCTTCACACTGCATAACTGCGTCCAGGCTGGCTCGGTGGGCAAGGTGGCCCTGGCCTCGGCTCAGAAATCCTACAAGTGGGGCGAGGAACGGCCCTGGTTCTACAAGCAGGCCGACATTTACGGCAGCACGATCCTCTGGGTGGCGATCCACGCCATCGATTTCATGCGCTGGTCGACCGGCCTGGAGGTAAAAAAGATCGAGGCCATGCACGGCAACCTGGTGCACCCGGACTACCCCGGCTGCCAGGATTACGCTGTGGTGAACCTCCAGTTCGAGGGCGGGGCCGCCGCCGGCATGACCGCCGACTACCTGCGCCCGTCCACCGCTCCCACCCACGGCGATGACCGTCTGCGGGTGATCGGCTCGTCCGGCGTGGTCGAGGTCAAGGACCTGGACACGCGGGTGGAGCTTATCACCTCGGCCGCCAAGCCGGTCGACCTGCCGTTGGAGCAGCCGCCCATGATGTTCGCCGATTTCGTGGCCGAGCTGCGCGGCCAGGGCACCCACCTGATCGGTCCGGATGAGGCGGTGCGGGTGACACGTATCTGCATCGCGGCCACGCAGAGCGCGCGTGAGGGAAAGGTGATCGAAGTCTGAACATGAGGGTTTCAGCGGTATTCAGAAAGCCGTCCTCCGGCTCCGCGGGGGGCGGCTTTCTGCTGGCGGGAAAGCGGATTCCGCTTCTTTGTCCCGTCGAAGTGTCACTTGCGGAATAAGAAAAACACTGCCGGGTATTTGACACATTATTTACAAAACTGTACAATCATGAAAACGCTCATACCTGGAGGGTAACCCCGACGGTCCGGGATAACAAACCCTGTCTCCGCTGCGTTGAATATGACAGGAGCCGGAACGGCACTCTCCGGTGGAGCGTTTTCCAGCCGATGAAACAAGTCTTTCGCCGCTTTGCGGCCTTTTCTTTCCACGAACAACCCGGTTCACTCCGGGCTGATCTTGCTGGCCGAAGCGTCCTTTTCCTGGACTGCTTCTTCCGGCCTGTTTCTGTCAAACTCTCTTGAGGAGGCGGTCTATGGACCCAAACAGCCTCATGCCTTCGCCGGAGACCATCCCGGCACCCTGGTGGGTGCTGGAGGCGCTCGGTGTTGGCCTGCTGCTGCTGCACCTGATAGTGATCAATGTCGCTGTCGGGGGCACGCTGATCACTCTTGTCTCCCGGATGGGCGGGCCGGACCAGGGACGCACCGGCTGGTTGCCCGGGGCGCTCAAGAGCAAGCTGCCGACCGCCTTCGCCCTGGGGATCAACATCGGGATCGCGCCGCTGCTGTTTTTCCAGGTAATCTACGGGCACATTTTCTACACCGCCTCCACGCTTATGGCGATCTACTGGATCCTGGTGATACCGCTGTTGATCCTGGCCTACTACGGGGCGCATTTCCACTCGCGCAAGTTCGCCAACCGCACGGTCAGCCTGGCCTGGCTGAGCCTGAGCGCGGTGGTGGTGCTTTACATCGCGTTCATGTTCCAGAACAACATCTCGCACCAGTTGCATCCCGGCGACTGGAGCCGCTATTTCGACAACCGGGGCGGCACCCTGCTCAGTCTGGCCGACCCGGTGCTCTGGCCGCGCTACCTGCATTTCATCACCGGGGCGATTGCAGTGGCCGGGCTGTTCGGCGCCGTGGTCTGGCATATCCGGGGCAAGCGCGGCAACGCCGAGGCCGAGGCCGGCGAGGCCAAGGGGCTGAAGATTTTTGCGATCGCCACCATGCTGCAGGTGGTGATCGGGTTCTGGCTGCTGCTGGCCCTGCCGCGTGAGATCATGCTCTCGTTCATGGGCGGCAGCCTGCTCCACACCATGGTCCTGTTTGTCGGGATCGTGGCGGCCCTGGCCCTGATAATGGCCGCCATGCTCAAGAAACTCTGGCTCACCGTGGGCACGCTGGCCGTGGTGATGCTGGCGATGGTGCTCATGCGCACGTTCCTGCGCTACCTGTACCTGAAACCCTATTTCCAGGTGGAAAGCCTGACTGTCACCCCGATGTACGGCGTGTTCGGCCTGTTCCTGGGCATACTGGTGGTGGGGCTGGTGATCGTGGGCGTGATGCTGCGCTGGGCCGTGGCTGCCTCGGCCGGGAAGGAGGCGCTGTGAACTATCCGGTCTGGGAACTGTTCTGGATCGGGGGACCGACCCTGATCGCGCTGATGGCGGTGATCCATGTCTACGTGGCGCACCTGGCGGTGGGCGGCGGCCTGTTTCTCTGGCTCACCGACCTGAAAGGCTTCCGCGAGGGTGACGGGCAGGTGCACGCCTACCTCAAAAAATACATAATATTCTTTGTCCTGCTGACCAACGTGTTCGGCGCAGTCACCGGGGTGGGAATCTGGTTCATCATCGCCCTGGTCAGCCCGGCCGCCACCACCACGTTGATCCACACCTTCGTTTTCGGCTGGGCCATCGAGTACGTGTTCTTTGTCGGAGAGATAGTCTCGGTTCTGATCTACTACTATTTCTTCGACCGTCTGACCCGCAACCAGAGGCTCTGGCTGGCCGGGCTGTATTTCGCCTTCGCCTGGCTGAGCCTGTTCGTCATCAACGGCATCATCGATTTCATGCTCACCCCGGGCGGCTGGCTGCAGGGTCACAGTTTTTGGGCCGGGTTTTTCAACCCGACCTACTGGCCGGCCCTGTTCTTCCGGACTTTCATCGCCCTGATGTTCGCCGGGCTGTTCGGCTACGTGACCACCGTGCACCTGGAAAGCGATGAGCTGCGCCAGCGCCTGGCGCGCTACTGCACCAAGTGGCTGCTCTACCCGCTGATCGGGCTGGTGCCGGCCGGGCTGTGGTATTACTGGTCGGTGCCGGACAATTTCCGCGCGGTCAATTTCGGGCTGAACCCCGACATGCGCACCTGGCTGGGGGCGCTGTACGCGGCCACGGTGGCGATATTCATACTGGGCGTGCTGATGAGCGCCAGCCGCAGCCGCAGCTTTCAGAAAGCCGCCCTGTTTGTCCTGGTGCCGGTGGGTCTGCTCTGGATGGGCGGTTTCGAGTATGCCCGTGAGACCGCGCGCAAGCCCTACGTGATCGCCCACTACATGTACTCCAACTCGATCCTGGAGGCGGATGTCCCCACCCTGAACCAGGAGGGTGTGCTGAAGCATGCCAAGTGGACCACGGTCCACGCGGTCACCGACCAGAACCGCCTGCAGGCCGGACGCGAGATTTTCAATATCGAGTGCATGGCCTGCCACACCGTGGGCGGAATACGCAACAACATCCTCAAGCGCACGAAGAATTTCAACTATGACGGTCTGGTGGCGCAGCTCACCGGACAGGGCAAGGTGCTGGCCTACATGCCGCCGTTTGTGGGCACCGCGGCCGAGCGCGAGGCCGTGGCCGCCTATATACACGCA
This sequence comes from uncultured Gemmatimonadales bacterium, assembly GCA_964386505.1. Lineage (GTDB taxonomy): Bacteria > Gemmatimonadota > Glassbacteria > GWA2-58-10 > GWA2-58-10 > JAJFUG01. The sequence continues at coordinate 1,213 of CAYLSM010000117.1, read as the reverse complement.
GAACTGCAGGGCCGTACGCTGCCCGACAACGGGCCCTCGCAGGCCGAGTCGAGCGAGCTGATCTGGAAAGAGAACCCGCAGATACCGCCATTCGACCCCAAGAACGACCGTTACGTGCTGCTGGTCTGGAACGACCTGGGCATGCACTGCATCTCGGACTGCGATGAGATGTTCAGTTTCCTGCCTCCGGCCAACACGATCGAGGCCCAGCTTATCAGGCGCGATCCGAAGCCGGTCCTGGTTACCAGCGGGGTGCAGATCAAGTACGAGCTGGAACCGGGCAACCAGAAACCCGAGGAGCAGCTCACTTTCTGGAAATACTGCAAGGAGAACTACGGCGCCGCATTGGAGCCGGGGGTCGGGCTGGCCGGCAAGAGCGCCAGCGGCACGATGGACCTGGAGGAAGGCGGCGATAAGTATGTGGCCAAGTGGATTCCGATCGCTCCGTACCGGGATGACGGCAAGTTCAACGCCTATCCGCTGGTCCACGTGCAGGCGGTCGACAGCGCCACCGGACAGGTGCTGGCCAGCACCATGGCCGTGGCGCCGGTTTCCTCCGAGGCCGACTGCTGGCGCTGCCACGGCGGCGCACCGCGCTGGAAAGGCGTGGCCGGAATCTCCACCGAGACCGCGGGCAATATCCTTCAGGCCCACGACCGGATCAATGGGACAACCCTGTACAAGGACGCCCTGGCCGGACATCCGAAGCTATGCCAGAGCTGCCATGCCGACCCGGCCCTGGGCGCCGAGGGCAAGCCCGGCGTGTTGAACCTGTCGGGAGCCATGCACGGCTGGCACGCCAACTACATGCGCGGCATGGATGACCACGCCTGCGCCATGTGCCACCCGGTCGCTTTCGAGCGCCTGACCCGCTGCCTGCGCGGGGTGCACGGCGAGGCCTCGGTCAACATGCACTGCTCGCGCTGCCACGGGGCGATAGAGGATATGGCCTTGAGCCTGCTGACCAAGCAGACCGACAAGCCCTCCACGGCCGGCCTGATGCAGAACCTCGCCCCGCGCGCGGTGGACAGTGTAGGCGCAATCAAGCCGCGCACCCCCTGGCTGGAGAGTCCGGACTGTTTCGGCTGCCATGTCGATTTCCAGCCGCCCGAGCCTGGGGCCACGGCGTTCAACAAGTACAACGAGGAGCCGCAGTATCTCTACCGGATGTACCACGACAACTCGCAGATCAAGTGTATCGCCTGCCACGGCT
>CAYLSM010000116.1:9145-13672 GCA_964386505.1 uncultured Gemmatimonadales bacterium | reverse complement strand
GTGGAAACTGTCGCGCCGATTCTGCCGACCCACCCGGCCTCGTTCGCCGAGCTGAAAGCGCAGTTCGCCGACCCGCTGTCCGAGTTCCGCAGCGCTCCGCTCTGGGTCTGGAACGACAAGGTCACAGTGGGCGAGATCGACAGTCAGCTCGTGGAACTGAAAGAAGCCGGGATCGGCGGGGTGTTTGTCCACCCGCGTCCCGGGCTTATCACCCCGTACCTGTCGGCGGAGTGGGACTCCCTTTTCAGCCACACGGTGGAAAAAGCCAAACAGATGGGGATGGAGGTCTGGATATACGATGAGAACTCCTACCCAAGCGGGTTCGCCGGGGGACATGTGCCGGCCGAGATGCCCGAATCCTTCAACCAGGGGCAGGGCCTCGTGCTGCACCGGGCCGAAACACTACCCCAGCCGCTCGGTATGGACTGCCCGGTGATCCTGAAAAAAGAGGGTGAGGGATTTGTGGACATCTCCGGCGCGGGTCAGGCGGAGGCGGGCAGGAAGGGCGACTACTTCCTGTTCGAGAAGGCTTTCTACCCCAATGACCCCTGGTTCGGCGGGTTCACCTATGTCGACCTTCTGCTGCCGGGAGTGACCGAGAAGTTCATCGAGCTGACCATGCGGGGCTACGAGAAAGCGGTCGGGGCCGAGTTCGGCCGCTGCGTGCGCGGCTCTTTCACCGATGAGCCGAATATCGCCCCGCCGGCGAAAAACAGTGTCCGCTGGACTCCCGCGCTGTTTGAGGAATTCCGGAAGCGCTACGGATACGACCTGGCGGTCAATCTCCCCTCGCTGTTCGAGGCGGTCGGCCCCTGGCAGAGAGTGCGTCACGACTACTACGCCCTTCTGCTCGACCTGTTCATCCAGCACTGGAGCAAGCCCTGGAACGCCTACTGCGAGACACACAACCTTCTCTGGACCGGCCACTACTGGGAACACGGCTGGCCGAGCCCGCAGCACTGCAGCGACAACATGGCCATGTACGTCTGGCACCAGGTCCCGTCAATCGATATCCTGATGAACACTTACAGCGAGGACGTGAACGCCCAGTTCGGCAATGTGCGGGCGGTGAAAGAGCTGGCCAGCGTCGCCAACCAGGCCGGGCGCAACCGCAAGCTGAGCGAGACCTACGGAGCCGGCGGCTGGGACCTTCGTTTCGAGGACATGAAACGTATCGGCGACTGGGAGTACGCGCTGGGGGTCAATCTGATGAACCAGCACCTCACCTACATGACAATCTCCGGGGCCCGCAAGCGCGACCACCCGCAGTCGTTCTCGTACCACGAGCCCTGGTGGAACGACTACCGCGCCCTGGGCGATTATTTTGCCCGCCTCAGCCTTGCCCTCTCAACCGGCGAGCAGATGAACAGTGTCCTGGTCCTCGAACCGACCAGCTCGGCCTGGATGTATTATTCTCCGAACGAGTCCGCCCCCCGGTTTGGCGAGATCGGCGACTCGTTCCAGGCGTTCCTGCTTTCCCTGGAGAAGCTGCAGCTCGAATACGACCTTGGCTGCGAGAAGATCATGCGGGATCGGGGCAAAGCGGAAGCCGGAAAGCTCACGGTGGGGCAGAGGTCCTACGATCTATTGGTCCTGCCGCCGAATGTCGAGAACCTGGAGCGCCCGACTTTTGACCTCATTCGCAAATACCTGGAGAGCGGAGGCGCGGTGCTCTCATTCGGCGAGGCGCCGCGTTATGTGGACGGGATCGAGTCGGATTCGGTGAAAGCCCTGGCGGAGCAGTATGAGTCTCAGTGGGTATCCTCCGGGTCACTTCAGGAGGCCGCGGCTCTCGAGCGGATGAGGCCTAAAGGTTTCGCGGTGGACAGTCCGGAGGCTGTGGGCGGCAAGCTGTTCCACCAGCGGCGCGCTCTGGCGGAGGGCGAGCTGGTGTTCCTGGTAAACACCAGCCTGGAGCAGAGCGCCGCCGGCTCGTTCCGCACGACTGGCGGCTCGGTCCGGCGGCTCGACCCGGAGACCGGAATTATTGCTCCATACCAGTCGGACAAGGCCGGCGATGGCCTGAAAGTTCAGTTCGACCTGCCGCCGGCGGGCAGCCTCCTTCTTTACATCGATCCCGCGGCCAGCCCCGAAACACCGCCTGCACAGACCGCCAAGGCTGGATCGGAAATTCCGCCCGCAGGCGGCTGGACAGTCGAGCGGCTGTCGCCCAATGTCCTGACTCTGGACTACTGCGATGTCACGGTCGGGGGACGGGAGCTGAAAGACACCTATTTCTTCAACGCCTCGGATGCCATATTCCGGCATTACGGCTTCGAGGGCGACCCCTGGAGCGGAGCGGTCCAGTACAAGACCTCCATTGTGGACCGCGATTCTTTCCCGCCGGAGTCCGGATTCGAGGCCGGTTTCGCTTTCCGGGTCGAGCCGGGAGTGGCGACAGGCTCGATGCAGGCGGTGGTGGAGCACCCGGAGCTGTGGGAGGTGGCTGTCAACGGGCAGGTGGTGAAGCCTCGGCCCGGCCAGTGGAGCCTGGACCGCTCGTTCGGCTTGTACGATATCGGGGCCGCGGTGGTGAGCGGGCCGAACAGACTCAGCCTGCACGCCGCCCCGATGACAGTCCATTCCGAACTCGAGCCGGTCTATATCCGGGGCAATTTCGGCTTGGAGGCGTACGAGAAGGGCTGGAAAGTGGTGCCATCACAGAAATTGTCTTTCGGGGCCTGGACCGGGCAGAGGCTGCCGTTCTATTCCGGGGGCGTGAAATATGCCGCCAGGTTCGACCTGAAAGAGGGGACCGCCGGCTGCCGGGTCCATCTGGGACGCTGGCTGGGCAGCGTTGCCGAGGTGACGGTCAACGGGCAGAATGCAGGGATAATCGGCTGGCCGCCGTACGAGAGGGATATCTCGGCCCTGGTCAGGCCGGGCGAGAACGAGGTCTGCGTTACGGTCCTGGGCACCCTGAAAAACCAGCTCGGGCCGCACCACAAACAGCCTGCGCACGGACGGGCCTGGCCCGCCGCGTTCCGCGCCGCACCCGATCATCAGCCGGAGGGCTCGGAGTACGATTTCATCGGGTACGGCCTGTTCGAGCCGTTCAGCCTGCTGGCGCAGCAGTAAGCCGGATATCCCGGCAACCAACGGAAGCAGAAAGCGGCTTTCCCGTATGACTCGGGAAAGCCGCTTCTTTTTATGGTGCGCCCGAAGGGAGTCGAACCCCTAACCTTCTGATCCGTAGTCAAGGTCAGATGGTTTCGATGGAGTATTCCCAACTCGTTTAAAATCAACTCAAAAGCGCATGGCTGCCGCCTCTGGTTGCTTTTGATGAAATGACACCGATAGTCATGGATACAATAAAACTCAACCAATTCTGGCAAGAATTGGCAAGCAACGCGATAGAGGTGAGTATATGCGTATAACAACTGATCCGAGGATTCTGGTCCGGCACATCCCGGCGTTCCTTCCGCAGTGTGAGGTGATCACCCGGCTGATGGCTGCCGATGTACGACTGCTGGATGTCTATGCCGCCTGGTGTGCTCTTGACTCGAACGTGTTCCTGGGGGTGGACGGGAGTGAGAAGGTGACCCAGTTCAGCCTGCCTTTGGACTATATCAAATTGCACGATGAGAAGATCATCGATGGAACCTTACAGACCGACGGGCCCTCGGTATTCGATATGGAGGTGCTGCCGCAGCGCATAGGTTCCAGGCAGACCACGGTCGAGGTCCTGGAGAGGATGCTGGAGTACAGCTATGGCCACATGGAGCATTTCGCCGAGGTGAGGGACAAGTACGTCCGTCTGGTCGAGGAATCGTTCCAGGGAGTAGAGGACAACAGCCGGACAGTCTGGGGACGACTGGTACAGGAAGTGGTGGAGACCCGGTTGAGACTGTCGGTGTTCAACACTGGGCTACTCCAGCACCTATACCATGATCTGATCGGCCGTCCGCTGGAGTGTGTGATCCCGCCGGTGGCGCCGCATAACCTCCTCACCGAGGGTGACCAGCGGATCATCCGGACTATACTATGGGCCAAGAGGAAGTACCCCAGTCTGGAATATTACCTGGTCGGTTGGATCGGTACTCCGGGAGAGATGCGGTTGGTTCTGCAGGTGGAGGAGGTGACCGGCCTCAACGTTATCCGGATGAACTACACTCCCCCGGAGGGATTCAGTGAGACCTCGTCAATAGGCCTCCTGATGAAGAACGGCTGGGGAGTGGACCCGCACGCCAACCTCAACTTGGGGGCGGTGAGCTTCGAGCGCCTGAGGATCGGGCAGAGGGTGGAACTGTTCGATAACAGTGAAGCCGGGAAAAGATCTTTCTGGGGACTGTAATGGTTGAAGACCTGAGATCTCATACCAAGATCATCCGGTGAGTGAGAGGGGCTGACTACGTGGATGAAAGTAGTCGGCCCCTTTTCAATTCCAGCCTGCCCACTCTCAGGGCGATTCAGGTGAACGATCCCTGCCGCCGGGGTGCAAAGTCACCCGGAAACCAGGATCGTTCGCCACCGGGCCTGAAATTAAATCTGTTTTACCGAGCTGGCAGGAATCCTTTCATTTGGACG
>CAYLSM010000116.1:0-9045 GCA_964386505.1 uncultured Gemmatimonadales bacterium | reverse complement strand
CCTTTCATTTGGACGAGTCTGAAACTATCATTCAGCCGGACCCTATTTCAGACGACTGAAATGCCAGAGCCGATGTCCCGGCATCTTTAAAAATCGCACGGCGGTTGATTGTAGTCAGTCAGGAGGTCTCGCCCTTTATCTTTGATATCCCCTTGTGAAGCTTAACATTTTGAGCTTTCCACCCGAGCATCGGCTGGCTTTGTATACGCTGCTGAAGGGAAACGTCGCCGGTCAGTAGCGCCGGATCGATTACCCCTCTATCAAGAAGCAGGTCCAGGAATGCCCGCTCTGAATCCGTGAAGGGCAGCAATGCCGACAGGCTCTCCCTGCATTCCTTCACCAGCCGCACCCCGTACTCAGCAGGTGATGTCTGAACCTCGACCGCATTTATCCTTAGAGTCGGGATCAACAGTCTTTTCAGCTCTGAGGCCTCCAGCTCTATATCGTCTACAGAGACTGTCCTCCAGTCCTTCCTGTTCATGGCGCCGAAGACCACGAATCCGATTCTAAGGCGGCTGTAATCGAGATTGTCCATCCCGAAAATCCGATGGCAGTCGAACAGGTCCCGGGCCTGCCTCCGTGAAAACAACGCCGCAAGCTTGCCGACCGCCAGCTCGTGATGATCCAGCACTGGGATCTCGGTAGCCCGCCAGGAGCCGATTGGATGAGAATCACGGGTCACCGCCGGCCATAACGGGACCCGGAACATGAAATTGATGTCGACCTCGAGGTTGCCTTTCTGTCCGGTGTGGCTTTCATAACGCAAAGACCACTTTCCACCGGCGTGGTCCTCGGGCATTCTCCTGACAGTGAAACCCTCCCGGGAAAATACCGCTTGAAGGGCTTGTTCCACCTTGGGACGTTCGGTCAGCATGTCGTCACGGTCTTCAGTTCCCACGTAATTCAGGTCGATGTCTACGGAGAGCCTGGGCACATCGAAGACAAAGAGGTTCAAGGCAGTGCCGCCCTTGAGAACCAGTTTCCCTTTGAGGAATGGATGACTCTGTATGGCATCCAGCAGACCAAGCAGGTGGGCGACCTTTTCGAGGACGTCCGGCCTGAATCCTGTTGTACCGGCTTCGGCAGCCAGTTTCTCGGGGGAGATTTTCAAAGGACTTCCTCCCATGAACGTTCGATTACCTCCCTGGGAACCACCAGGTTCCATCCTGTCACAAGGCGGCCGGGCTCACGTTTGGCTCGATCAAGATAATGCGGCTGATGCGGCCGCAGGTCCCGGAGCGCTTTCAGGTGCTTTTTGTCGACCATCAATGACTCGCCGTGTTGCTCCAGGAAGAAACCCACCTTCGCCCCGGTGGTCGCATTACCGAGTAGAAATGCGTATTCCACTACCTTGTCGAGGTCGAAGAAATCGACAGACTCCAGCGACCGCCAGATCTCCTCCCAGCTTCCTGAAAGGTCCGGACGATCAAGTACATCCACCATTGTCCGTTCCAGACTTGTTACCCGGATCTCCTGCCCGGAACGTTCTGCAGCCGAAACTCCGAAATCCTGTTTCCCGGCACGCAGGAGAGCCCGAGGAAACTTGACCCCCCTGAAACTATGAGAGCGGAACGACAGGGGGAGGAGTGGACAGGATGACGAGTAGGTAAGGCGTTCATTAAGGGAATAAGCCCTGCCGTGAAACTCGAGCGCCGTATGATGTGAAAGGACCGCATCTGCAGTCAGCTTCGAGGTTACAAGGAAAAGGTCGACCGGATATGAAACTGCATCTGCTCCCGCAGGGATGACCGCGTACAGTCCACGCCGAACCCGGGCTATGTGTCCAGCCTTCTTGTGGTAGGCGAGGAGTGTTTCCTGCGACCTCGCGCCGGCCTGGCCCAGAGACGACATATGCCTGGCCAGTTCCTCCCTTGTGAAAACCGGGTGTTTTCGGAAGAACTCATCATGTTTCATCGTCAGTGTCCTTGACTTATATTGTTATTACACATAGTAATATTATGTATAATAACATTGATTGTCAAGCTTTCGACTGGTTTTGCCAGAAAGTAGCTTGACAACAACATCTGAAACACGTTTTTACCTATGGGTATCTCGCACATTCGTCAAACATGGAATCCTCACTCGCCTTATCGGCGGGTGAGCCTCTGATAATAGTATGAACCACACCACAATAAATGGATAGTCAGTGAGGCCTCCTCCCTGGGCCTCCTGATGAAGAACGGTTGGGGAGCGAACCCGTACACCAACCTCAATCTTGGGTCAGTAAGTTTCGAGCGCCTGAGGACCGGAGAGAGGGTGTAGCTCTTCGAGGACAATGAGGCCTGGAAAAGATATTTCTGGGGACTGTGATGGTTGAAGACCTGAGACCTCATACCATGATCATTCGTTGAGTCAGAGGGGCTGACTACGGGGAAGAAAGTAGTCGGCCCCTGTGAAATTTTGTCCGGCCATGACTCGGGTGGTCGCGTCTCGGTACGGAAGGCCCTTGATATTAATTACCATCGTGCCCAGCGGTCTTACCTTTTTCCCGGTTCCGTCGCGCGATGAAATCGCTGGCCCACTTGGGCAGGCGGAACACCTCGTCCTTCTTGTCGTAGGTGTAGGGGACGAAACACTTGAGGTCCAGCACCGGAGTGCCCTCGAACGCGTCAATCTCCTCCACGTACACCCGGCCTTGTTCCACCGAAAGCAGGCGGCAGTCGCTGATCGCGATCAGGTTGGGCCGCACGGGAGAGTGCGTGGCGAACACCCCCACCGGTTTCCCGTCCGAGACCCACTTGGTCAGGAGCTGGCCCCGTCCCTCCGGGTTGTCGTTCTTGTGCAGCCAGTAGACCACTGTCACGTGGGAGAACTCATCCAGCCCCTGCAAGCCCTCCCGGTATTTCTCGTACACCTCGATGAAAGTTTTGCCAGCCTCTTTTTTCACCTCGCCGATAGGGTGGAGCAGGAACGTGTCCGGGAAATCACCGGCCAGAAGGCTGCCGCAGAGCATCAGGAAGGAGGCGGAGATAAACAGGAACTTGAATCCGAGCATGAGGTCACTCTCCCTTGGCGTGCGTTACGGCCTACGGCGCGGCCGATCCGGTGGACATTTGGGTGGATGTGGTTTTAACGGTCAGGTTGGATTGGATTTCCGCAGCGCTGTCGTACCGGGCCAGGCTGAAAGCGGCCAGGGCCAGGCAAAGAGCCAGGGCGCACCAGTCCCGGCCGGCCAGACGAGGCAGGGGCCGGGAGACATTGCCCAGCCCACGGCGCAGTTCCAGACTGATCGCGCTCTGCTCCGAGTAGCGCATGGTGGACAGCAGCATCGGCACGGCCAGCGGCAGCCAGGAGGAGGGCCGCCACAGACGGCGCCAGCGCAGGCCGCGCAGAGACTGGGCCTCCACGATGGTCTGCATCTCACGTGACAGGCGCGGCAGGAAATTGATCACGTGCACGATCAGGCAGCCGGCCACCTCAGGAAAGTGTAAGGCCCGCAGCACCTGCAGTATCTCCCGCGGGTCGGAGTACGAGACGACCAGGGTGTTGACCAGGATCAGGATCAGGAAACGCAGCACGTACAACGAGCCCTGCTGAAGCCCGAGCAGCACCCCCTGGGCCAGGCTGGACGCCCCCGGCAGGTATGATAGCACGAACACCACCAATAGCATCGGCGCGCTCAGAAGGTAGAGCTTGATCAGGCTCCCCGAGCGGCCGAAAGAGAGGCCCGACAACCGGGAGCCCAGGATCACGAGCGCCAGGAACGCGGCCAGAAGCCCGTGGTTCGAGACAAAGCAGGCGAACACCGCTGTGCTGACCAGCAGAATGACCTTGACCAGCGGGTGCAACCGTCCGATCGGGCTGCCCTCAATCGCAGACTGGGCAAACATCTTTTTCTCCGGTCTTGTCGGTGCGGGAGTGATATTCCACGGCCCGTCCCGCCTCCAGGTGGACCCGTCGCGTGCAGGCCGCGCGGGCGAATTCGAGGTCATGGGTAATGACGATAAGAGTTTTGCCGCGACGCCGCAGCTCCCACAGAAGATCGAGCAGCAGGCGACGGTTGTCCTGGTCCAGGGCGCAGGTGGGCTCGTCCAGGATCAGCAGCTCCGGCTCGTAGGCCAGCACGCCCACTATGTTCACCCGGCGTTTCTGGCCGTAGCTCAGGCTGAACGGGTCGCGCCCCTCGTACCCGGCCAGCCCGAAATCGCCCAGGCTCCGGCTGATTTGTTCGCGGCTCTCTTCAGAGGGCAGCCCGAAATTGTCCGCCCCGAAGGCGCACTCCTGACCGACCGTGGCAGCGAAAAGCTGGCTGTCCGGGTTTTGCATCACGTAACCGATCCGCCGCCGCCAGTCCCAATCCGGGTCGAACGGTTTACCCTCCAGACGGATCGCACCTGAGTCCGGGCGGCAGAGACCGCAGACCAACCGCGCCAGGGTGGATTTGCCGCTGCCGTTGGGACCGGTCAGGGCCAGGCTCTCACCGCGATGAATATCCAGGCTCAGGCCATCCAGGGCGCGCCGTCCGCCGGGGTAGCTGTAGGTCACATCCCGCAGTTCGAGCAGCAATTCACCCCTGGCCGGGGCCGGTTCATCCGGTTGGGGCAGTCGTTCGCTCCGGGGCAAACCGGGGCTGAGGCGGCCCTGCTCCAGGACATAACAGCGCTCACAGATACCACGCAGCAGGGGAAGGTGGTGCTCGATCAGCAGCACCGCTCCGCCCAGGCTTTTCATATGCATCTGTACGTAATCCAGCATCCGGCCCAGGCTCGACTCATCGGCGTACTGGGTCGGCTCATCCAGCACCAGCAATCCTGGGCGCTGCATCAGGGCCGCCGCCACGGCCACCCGTTGCATTTCGCCCAGGGACAGCTCGCGCGGGTTGCACGCCAGCAGGTTGTGCAGGCTCAGGGCCTGGACAGCGGCTTTATAGTCGGCATCCATTAGCTCCCCGGGCCAGTCCAGGGCCTGCGGGGTGTAAAGCAGCTCCTCCCGCACCGAGCGGGCGAAAAGCTGGAACGACGGGTCCTGGAATACCACCGCCGCCGGAGTGCTGAACGGCCTGTCTACGGGTAGACGCTCGATCCGACCGCTCGTCCGGGCCTGCACCAACTCGGGGATCACCCCGGCCGCCACCAGGCCCAGCAAGGTCTTGCCGCCACCCGAGGGTCCGGTCAGGCCCACTGTCTCGCCCGGCTCGATCCGCAGGTCGATATCGCTCAGCAGGGGAGTGTCGCCCGCGCCGGGCAGGCGGAGTGTCAGCCGCTCCAGGCGCAGCATCTCAGGAACTCCTCCAGCCGGAGATACGGGCGGCCCAGCCGCTGCGCTGCGCCGCGTTCCAGACCAGCAGCGCCAGAACGGCGGCCAGTCCTGCCACTATCGTGTGGGTGAAAAGGTTGATCCCGAAAAGGATTTTCACCGCCGTGCTCCAGGGCAGGCCGAAAGCCACCTTGATCCCCAGGAAAGCGAACTGGTTGATCGCTCCGCCCACCACCGAGGCCAGGATCAGCCGCACGGGGGTGTGACGGCGGAACATCTGCATGAAACTGTCCAGGATGATGCCGTAGGCCAGCGAGGGGACCAGCTTGAGCAGCCCCGGCAGGCCGAAGCTGGTGGGCATGGCGATCACCGCCAGCAGGCCCCAGACGAATTCGTACAGGATCAGCACGCCGAAACGGTCCACCACCAGCCGGGTGACCAGCATCAGCATCAGCGGCACGATCATGTCCACCCGGATGATCTCGAACACCCCGGCGGCGGTCAGCAGGGGACGGATCACGAGGCCGAAAGCAAAATCCAGGGCGATCATCGAGGCGATGAACACGATCTCCACCGTGGTGAAACGGGTGCTCTTCATCTGGCAGTATCCTCTCTCCAATGTCTCGGTCCGGTGTCGCCGTTCCTCACTCAGTGAACCCCAGTTCCAAGTACGGATTGACTCCGGCCTCAGTCAGACGGGCCAGCTTGCCGGGGTCCAGCTCGTACTCCCCGGCGCTGGAGACGAACTCCTCCGGCCGGTCGGCATAGGAAAGGAATTTCAGCATGGATTCTATCCGTTGGGCCATCCCGGTCGGGCTGGGTCCGGTAAGCTCGGTGACCCGGTCCCAGTCGAAACAGAGCACCACCGCCTTGCCTCCCACGGCGGGGTCTTTCGGCCCCCGGTCCCGGGTGAGGATCAATATCCCGGCCACATCCTTGCTCTTGAGCCGGGCCAGTTGCTCCTGGCTCAGATCCTTGGCGAACAGGCTTTTCTTGCCGGGCGAGATGTCGAGCAGCAGTTGAATGGCGTCATCCTTGCACCACTGCGGGCAGGCGATGAACTTATACTGCCCGTCCGGGCCGAGGGGGTAGTTCTTCTGGATGTAGCGGACCAGAATATATCCCGAGGTCAGGCCGCCACAGATATGGTTGTGCAGCTCGGCGCATTTCAGGAAATCATAGGGCGCCCCGCCGGCCCAGGCGTTGGCCAGGACCATCAGCCCTCCGACATCCCGTCCCAGCACGCCAGCGGCCGCCTCCCACTTCGGCCCCGAGCCGCCGGTGAGCGGGTCGAAATCCAGGGGAAACATCTGAGGCTCGGCCTGGGCCTGGTAAATGACCCGGGCTTTTTTCGTGTTGCGGTCGAACAGGGCGACCACGAGAGGATGGGTCTGCGCCCGCAGAAACGCCACCAGGTTGCCGTGCCCGGCGGAGCAGCCGGTTTCGGCTTCGATCAACCCGAGCGCCCGCGGCGTCACCTGGCCCTCGAACCGCACGTAGGGGGCGTCCGTGATCACGCACAGAGCGCTGTCTCCGCGCGCCAAGCCCAGTTCGTTCAGACCCTGGTGCAGAAGGGAGGTCAGGTCGGCTGCGGCCAGGCTGCTATGGAACGGCAACAGGAGGCAAAGCGCCATGACAGAAACACGCACCGCGTTTTTCATCTCGTCTCCTTGTTCAGCGGGGCCGGAAAGAGGGGCCTGCCGGTAAAACGCAGGCCCGGAGGGGCCTTAAGCCCCTCCGGGCGACAGAATGCTGCCACCTGTGTACGAAGGCTCAGCCGATCAGAACCGGGTCTCGATCTGGAACGTGTAGCTGCGGCCCGGCATCCAGGCATAGTGCCAGAGACGGTACTTGGTGTCGGTCAGGTTGTTGCCGTAGAACGAGACCTTGTAATTGTTCATCAGGTCAAGGGTCAGGCGCAGATCGGTGATCGAGAACGAGTCGAACGGCCGGCTGCGGTAGTCGAAGAAATATCCGTCCCCGGTGTAGCGGTTTTTCAGCTCGCCCTCCAGCCTGCACTTGCCGATATTCTGCCAAGCCGACACGCCGAAATTCAAGCGCCGCTTGGAGGTCTGGAAAGTGAAATTCTGGGGGTCGAGGTAGCTGTAGGCCCCGCTCAGTGTGACCTGCTTGTGCGGGCGGAGCTTGAAACTCAGCTCCAGGCCCTGCGGGGTGTAGTCGCCCAGGTTCTTACGCTGGTTGAACGAGAGCGTGTCGGTTTTCCCAGTGGCAGCGTTGGGCACGGCCACGTAGTAGCCGTAGCCGGTGGAGCCGGCCTTGTCGTTGATCAGAAGGTCGTCCACTTTCATCCTGAACCAGGTCAGCTCCAGGAACCCGATATCGCCGAAACGCTGGTACAGGCCGATATCGAAACTCTTGGTCTTCTCGGGCTTCAGGCTGTTGTCTCCGTAGCCGCCCAGGGATTTGGAGTAGAGGTCGACCATCGGGGGCGAACGGAAACCCTCTCCGTAATTGAGCTTGAGGCTGGTGGTCAGCTTGTCCTGGGGTCCAAACTCCCACATACGCCAAGTGGCCCCGGCCTTGGGGTTGAATACGGTGCCGAACTCGGTCTGGTTGTCCATGCGCCCGCCCAGGACCACATTCACCCGGTCGCCCAGGTCCTGGCTGTATTGTGCGAACAGGGCGATGTCGTGCAGGTTGTAGTCCTGCGAGGTGGAGCCATAGACCCCCTCGAAGAATTCGACGCTGCGTTCGGTGATCGCGCCGGTCTGGGCGTTCTTGATACCGATTGTTTTGACTCCCAGATAGTTCATCTGCATCACGGTCTGGGTGTAATCCACATCCGCGAAATCGAACACACCCTCAGCGCCGAACTTGAGCATGCCCTGGATCTGGGTGAACGGGACCGTGTAATCGGCGCTCAGGCCGAACCGCTTGGCGTCGTTACCGCTGAAACTGCTGTTCTGCAGGCTCTTGTCCTTATACTTCACCGCGTTCAGGTAGGTGCGACCGCTGAATACGCCCACCGTGCCCACGTGCTTGAGCATGAAATCGAACGACACGTCCCGGCTGTCGACCTGGTTGGGCGCGCTGCCGGTATGGTTCTCCCAGGTGTCGTCGTGGAAATCGAAATGCAAACTGGAGCTGAGGGCCTGGCTGAAGCGGTGGTCCAGCTTATAGTTGAGGTCGAAATTGTCCCACTTGTCCTTGGCTGCGGTCAGGAACTGCTGGTCGGAGCGGCGCACGCCCAGGGTCAGAAGGTGGCTGGTCGATCCGGCGCCGTAGGAGGTGTTGAGCCGGAAATTCGTCCCCGCGACCTCACCCCGGCCGTAACCGTCCGCACTGCTGTCCTTGATGTCCTTAGCCCCATCCACCTCACGGCCCAGCGAGACACTGCCGTGGAACCCCGGCTGAACACCCTTGGTGATCACGTTGATCACGCCGGCCGAGGCCTGCGAGCCATAGAGCGCCGAGGCCGGGCCCTTGACCACCTCGATCCGGTCGACCAGCTCCAGGGGGATCGAGTTCCAGTCCATCCCGCCGTCCCAGGCGCCATTGACCGGGCGTCCGTCCAGCAGGACCAGCGACTTGTTGGAGGCCGGTCCACCATTGAGCGAGCGGATCGAGATGCCCTGGTCGCCGCCCAGCGTGCTGCCGGAGGTGATGATCCGCACCCCGGGCACGAAATCAAGCAGCTCGCCGGGATTGAAACCGGAGCTGTTTTCCACTTCCTCGCTGGAGATATGGCTGACTGTCTGGGGGACTTTCTCCGGGCTTTCATATTCCTTTGTGGCGGTGATCGTGACCCCACTCAGGCTGTAGACTTTCTCCCGCTCGAACTTGATACTGGCCTCGACCGTGGCGTTGTCGCTCACCTGCACCGTGACC
>CAYLSM010000115.1:0-13699 GCA_964386505.1 uncultured Gemmatimonadales bacterium | reverse complement strand
AGCCCAGGTCGCCGTAGCCCAGGTCATCGGCCAGGATGAACACGATATTGGGCTTGCGGGCCTGGCTCCTGGTTTCCGTGCAGCCGGGGAAACCGCCCACGGCCAGGCCGGCGGCGGCCCCCAGCACCGAGCGGCGCACGAATTCACGACGTCTGATCTTTTTCAAAACCAGCCTCCAGACGGTGTGCTGTTATCCGCGGTTCGCGTGCCCGCGACCTTAAGAGACACTCTCAGTCCAGCCGGACAAATATTGGCAGCTTGTCCAGCGGCGCCGGGTATTGCGCCAGGGTGGAGCCGCCGGTGTAAATCTCCCCGCTCCAGAAATCTTTCCACAGCCCGGCCGGAAGGTATATCTCCCGTGCCGTCGCGCCTTTCTCCACCACCGGGGCGACCAGGAAACGCTCCCCGAGCATGAACTCCTCCCGGGCAAGGTAAGCCTTCTCATCGCCGGGGGCGGCAAAGAACAGGGGGCGGATTATCGGGCGGCCGGTGCGTTGCATCTCCTGAGCCAGAGAATAGATGTAGTCGCCGAGCTGCTCGTGCAGACGGGTGTATTTCAGGCAGATTTTCTCGGATTCCGGGTCCAGGTGCCAGGGTGCGTACGAGAACTGCATCATCGGCATCAGCGCCGAGGCCTGGGTCCAGCGGATGAACATCTCGGGATCCATCCCGCTGAAACGGTCCTGGCCGAAATCGCTGTCCAGCCCCCCGCCGATCATGTCCGGGCAGAAATAGCCGTAGCCCAGCAGCGACTCGGTCAGGCCGTGCGGGACCAGCGAGCCCAACCCGTTTTCCCGGCTCCAGTTACTGTTCTTGTCGCGCAGGCGCTGCACGAGGCCCATGCCCTGCGCAAGCCAGCTCACCCGCAGCTCGTTGATCTCGAAATGCGCCCCCACGCTGGCGTACAGGTCGGTGTAGCGGTTGGCGGTCACGGCGCCCCAGGTGCTGAACCCGGGCAGGAAATAGTTGGCGTCGGCGGCATCCAGCTTGAACCCGTCCACCCCGTAGCGCGACTGGAGGTTTTTCAGCTCACCCACGAACCAGGTGTAGGCCTCGGGGTTGGACAGGTCCACCAGGGCCGAGGTGCCGTCCCACCACTCCGAGAGCCCCACCTTGCCGCTCCGGTCGCGGACCAGCCATTTACGGCCGGCCAGGAATTTGTAGCTGGAGGCTGTCCGGTCCACGAACGGCACCTCCCACAGCACCACCTTGAACCCAAGCTTGTGAAGCTCGTTCAGCATGGCCTGCGGGTCGCCGAATTTCTGCTTGTCGAACGCGTGGTCGCCGTACTGAGACTGCCACATGTCGTCGATCATCAGCACCTCGCAGCCGAACTTGTGTTCGCGCAGGGTGCGGGCGTAGGCGAGTATCTTGTCCTGGCGCTGATCTTTCTGGAACTCGATCCAGGTGTTGAACACGGGATAAGCGAAATAGCCCCGCGGCGGCACCGTGGAGGGCCGCCCGGCCAGGGCCGTAAAACTGTCGTAGGCCTCCACGATGTCGCGCCCGGCCAGCAGACGGTACTCCAGGACGCTGCGTTCCTTCACGTTGAACCGGAATTTACCGTCCCCGCCTTTGTTGAGCGTAAAGCCCATCGGGTCGCCGCTCGGGACAAAGAACCCGGCCCCGCTCGAGGTCAGCCAGATCGGGGAGGTCTGGTTGCCGTCCGCGGGGAACGGGTCCACATCCAACTCGGCGTTCTCGAGCGGCCAGTTGTGCCCATCCGTCACTTTCCCGCCGTACCAGTGCCCGCTGGCGGCCAGGCTGAAAGTCTCCTCGATCCGCGCGCAGTCCGGGCCTGCCGGTGGAGTGAGGCTCACCAGCACGTTGTCGCCGAAAAATGTCAGGCGCAGGGATGCCTCCAGGCCGCCCTCGCATTCCACCCGCAGGAACAGGCTTTCGCCGGTGGCAAAGGCGCCGACAACCCGGGTCAGGGCGTGACGGCTCCCGCTACGGACAAACGCGCTGCCGCCGGCCTCGCCCGCTGCGATCACCTGTCCGGCGCGCAGCAGTTCCAGACGGTAGGGATCGCGGCAGACCCGCAGCGTGTAGTTGTCTGTCCCGGCCTCGACACAGGCCGGGTTGTCGAGGTCGAAACGCGGGTACACGGCGCAGCGCGCCGGATCAGAGGACAGGCCGGTCAGGACAAGCGCCAGGACGAGCACCCAGAAGCGTAGGGACATGGTTTCTCCAGCATGAAAGATGTAGCAAGCCGAATACCGGTAACGAACCGTGAACTGCGAGGGAGCTTAAATTGCCTATTTCCCGCCGAACAGACGCGCCAGCAGGGTGATTACGATACTGAGAACGATGCAGGTGACTACCGGAAAGTAGAACGTGGTGTTGCCGCGCTTTATCAGGATGTCCCCGGGCAGACGACCGAGCCAGGGAATCTTGGGGCCGAGCATAAGCACCAGGCCCAGGGCGGCGATTGCCAGCCCGGCCACCAGCAGTATCTTTCCCACTCCGTCCAACACGAGCCTCCGATCAGATGTATCAGAAGTTCAATCCCCCCTGCCCCCCTTTGGGAAAGGGGGGATTCTCCTCAAACGGCCAGCGGGCCAGCGCCTCCCCCTTTCGTAAAGGGGGAATGAGGGGGATTTGTATCTACTCACCCTGTACCAATTTCATCGGGACACTCCTCTTTTTAGAGGGGATTGTAAACACATCTTCTTAACTCTTATGGCCTCACAGCCTCGTGCCCAGCGGAAGGAACCGCGGCCCGCCGTAACGGTTTGGCGGCTCGCCGATACTGACCCGGTTCTGCTTGTGGCCGAACGGGTCCTCGAAACGGTCCATCAGCTCGTAGAGCCGGGCCCGCATATCATCCACCACCGGGCGGCAGGCCGGGTCATCCACCCGGTTGAACAGCTCATCCGGGTCCTCGACCAGATCGTAACACTCATCGAAATCGAACCCGTTGAACACGTACTTGTGGCGCTCGGTGACCAGCATGCGCTGAGTGTAGGTGTACTCGCCGCCGTAATAGGCGCACATGATCATGTCGGGCCAGTCGGGTGCCGCGGCCCGGTCGAACAGGGGCAGCAGCGAGCGGCCATCCGCGAAGGGCAGCGGCTCGGCCCCGGCGATATCCACATAGGTGTGGGCAAGGAAATGGGACTGCACCAGGCGGTCCTCCACCGTACCGGGGGCGATCCGCCCGGGCCAGCGTATTATCATCGGGATGCGGTAACACTCCTCGTAGGGCTGGATGCCCTTGATCCACATCCGGTGCGCGCCCACCATGTCTCCGTGGTCGGTGGTGAACACGACCACCGTGTTGCCGGCCTGGCCGGTCTTGTCCAGCGCCTCCAGCACCCGGCCGATCTGGGCGTCCAGCATTTCGCAGTAGGCGTAGTAGTGCGCCCGGCTCTCACGATAGTCCTTTTCGCTGAGCTGTCCCCAGGTCTCGGACTCGCGGCGGTGCAGGTTGGGCTTTTTCTCGAACCGTTCCTCGCGGAAACTTCGCGCCACGGGTATAGAGGACGGGTCGTAGCGGTCCAGATAGGGCTTGAGCGGCATGTAGGGGTCGTGTGGCTCCGGGAACTGCACCTCCAGCAGCCAGGGTTTGTCGCCTGCGGCGATCTCATTCAGCATGCGGATGCCGGTCTGGGCGATCCCGTAGGGGTGCGAGTGCTCCTCCGATCCCTCCTCGTAGCCCCACATGGTGAACGGCTCGCTGCCCGGCCAGCTCATCCAGCGCACGGTGGTGCTTTTGAGTTTCTCACGGCTGCGCTCGTCGATATAGTCCAACCCTTCGAGCAGCCTGCGGTTGTAGGAGACCGGCGCGCCGATCCGGTCATAGCCGAAATCCAGCGGCGTGCGGGTATACGAGGCGTGCCACTTGCCCACATAGCCCAGGCTGTAGCCGGCCTCTTTCAGCCGCATCGAGTAAGTGACCACATCCGGCCGCATGTCGCGGCTGACCGAGGGCGAGGAATGCACCTGGTTGTACACGCCATTGTGCCAGTGGTAGGCGCCGCTCTGAAGCATGGCCCGGGCCGGGCAGCAGACTGCGCAGGGAGTGTAGGAACGGCTGAACAGCACGCCCTGGGCGGCCAGACGCGTGAGGTTGGGGGTGTTGCACTGGCTGCGTCCGGCGATGGTGCCCCACTGCTGCTGGTCCGCCATGATATGCAGGATATTGGGCAGTCCCGCCCCGGATACCGGAGTGGATACGGCCGACGCTCCATCCGCCCGGACCTGGGAGCCGAGCAGGGCCAGCGAGCCGCCTTGGGCGGAGGCTTTGAGGAAATCGCGGCGTTTCATGGTCGCTCCGGGGTCTGGGTTCATTCACAGGAACGCGGGCACGCGTTCTGCCGGGGGCAGTCTTTGGAGTCTACCAGATTATTATCATTCCGGGGCTGAAAACAAGAGAAAAATGATATGCAGTCCGGCCGGCAAAAGGGAGGTTGGGACGAAACGGCACAAGCGGCCGCAGCGGGGGCAGCAATCATTTGAGCTGTCCCCAAAATGAATCAATGCGAATCGGGCACCGGCCGAACATCACCGTTGAAAGGATCAGTGCAATCCGGGAATCATTTTCTGGACTTCGCCCGCGATTTCATCGATCGCCAGGTGCGTGTTCAGCTCGCCGTACTCCACCGATGAATTGATCCGGGGATCCGCGATATCGTTTACCACATAGCCGTTCGTATTGGCACCAGACCAGTCGTCAACAATCCCGGTCTTGTAGTACTCCAGTTTCTGCGGCAGAGGGGGCAGCGTTCCAAGATCGACCGCACTCGTCAAATACATCATCTGGCTCGTTTCGCCGGCACAAGCGTGTCCGCCGAATTTTTCGGGGTCCTTGGGCTCCAGAATCCAGGCGCCCCTGCACACCACTTTAAGTCCCTGTGCCTGGACTGATTCCTCCAAAGCGACACGTTCCAAAGTCTTTATATGCGCCCCGGCGGCATGTCCGCTCAAGATTACGATCAACTTGGGATTCATCAGCGCGATCTGCCTGATAGTCTCCCGAATCAACAGGGCCAGCACTTCCTCCGAGCAATAAGCGCTTTTCAGGGTATTGCAGGGGAATTCAACGCTCCAGGTGTACTGATTGAGCTGCGGTCCGAAAAGCCGCATCGATTCCTCCGGAGAACGTAACGATGCGCTGCCCCAATGAAGGGTGGGCCAGACCATTCCTCCGACTTTTTTACATACCCCCAAAGCCACCGCTTCCGCAACCAGCGGGTCAGTGCCGAACGGCATGTGCAACCCGTGCCATTCGACCGGTCCGATAGGCACATAAACCACCGGCACCTCGGCCAGCCGCTGGGTAATCTGTCCCGGGCGCAGATAGGTTATGCAGTATTCCTGCAAATCCGCCATTATCTGCTGAGTGATCGGATCATCCTGTGTTTTTGCATGAGCAACAGTCCCTTGGGATGCAAGCAGGGTCGTAATGACCAGAAACAAAAACGGCCAGGCTTTGGAGTTGTTCATTTTGTCCGTCCTCCCGCATTTGCGGTCATCCATTCCGATGCATCTGGCAGCCTGCTACTGCTCCTCGCCGAACAGGTCTTTCTGGCCCTCGCGGGGTGTTTCGGCGGGCGGGTTGAGGCCCAGGTGGCGCCAGGCGGCGGCCGTAGCCTCCCGCCCGCGCGGGGTGCGGTTGATCAGGCCGCGCTGGATGAGGAACGGCTCGTAGACCTCCTCGATCGTGTCCGGCTCCTCGCCCACTGAGACAGCCAGGGTGCCCACGCCCACCGGACGGCCGCCGTACTTTTCCACCAGGGTGCGCAGGATCGCCAGGTCCATCTCATCCAGACCCGACTCGTCCACCTCCAGAAGGTTCATGGCGGCGCGGGCGATGTCACGGTCGATCCGGCCATCCGCCCGCACCTGGGCGTAGTCGCGGATACGGCGCAGCAGACGGTTGGCGATACGGGCCGTGCCGCGCGCGCGGCGGCTGATCTCATCCGCGCCGGGAGTGTCGATCTCCACTCCCAGAATGCGGGCCGAGCGGCGCACGATCTGGGCCAGTTCCTCATCGCTGTAGAAATTGAGACGCCCCACCACGCCGAATCGCGAGCGCATCGGGCTGGTCAGAAGGCCGCTTCTGGTGGTGGCGCCGATCAGGGTGAAACGCTTGAGCGGGATGTTAACGCTGCGGGCGGCCGGGCCGGTGTCGATCATGATGTCCAGGCAGAAATCCTCCATCGCCGGGTAGAGGTATTCCTCCACGTTGCTGCGCAGACGGTGGATCTCGTCGATGAACAGGATGTCGCGCTCTTCGAGGTTGGTCAAAAGGCCCGCCAGGTCGCCGGCTTTCTCCAGCACCGGGCCGCTGGTCACGCGGATGCCCACCCCCAGCTCGCGGGCGATGATATGGGCCAGGGTGGTCTTGCCCAGGCCGGGAGGGCCACAGAACAGGCAGTGGTCAAGGGCCTCGCCGCGCTGTCGCGCCGCCTGGACGAAGATTTCCAGCTTCTCCTTGAGCTTCGGCTGGCCCACAAATTCCTCCAGCGAGGTCGGCCGCAGGCTGCCCTCAAAACTGTCCTCATCCTCCAGCACATCCGGCCGGGTGAGGTCCATGCGGTCTTTCGGCCTGTCGTTCACAGTGACATTCAGGGGTTGGGGTGGTCGGAAAACTGAAGATTATCTCAAGCCCTACATCCGGCCCAGGGACTTGCGGATCAGGTCCGCGGTCTCGATTCTCTGTCCGGGCGAATCGGCCAGCACGCGGGCGATGGCGGTTTCGGCCTGCGGGCGCGAGTAGCCCAGCGAGACCAGGGCCGCGGCGGCCTCCTCGGCTTCCCGTCCCGCCGGGGCCGCGGCCTTGCCCAGCGCGGCGGCCGGGGCGATGTCGGTCAGCTTGCCCTTGAGTTCGAAAATCAGGCGTTCGGCGGTTTTCTTGCCCACTCCCGGTATCTTGCCGAACCAAGAGGCCTGCGCGCCCTCCACCGCTGCGATCAGGCGCTCCACGCTCAGGCTGCTCAGGATCGAAAGGGCCAGGCGCGGGCCCACGCCGGTGACCGCGATCAGGCGCTCGAACGCCTCGCGTTCCTGACGGGAGTGGAAACCGAAAAGCTGAAGGGCATCCTCGCGGACATGCAGGTAGGTCAGAAGACGGGCGGTCTCGCCCTCGTCCGGCAGTTTCTCGAAGGTGCTGAGCGGCACCGCGATCTCGTAGCCGATACCCCCGGCCGCGATCACCACGGAGGAGACATTCTTTTCGAGCAGGGCGCCTTCGACAAGAGCGATCATTTTCTTTTCAGCAGTTCCCTTAGCTGGGGCGGCAACGCGCTTCTGGCGCGCCCGGCCGGGGCCGGAGAATCGCCGCGGTGGGAATAGCAGAGCGCCAGGGCCAGAGCATCCGCCGCGTCGTGAGGCTGGGGCGGCTCAGCCAGCCCCAGCACGGCCATCACCATGTGCTGCACCTGCTCCTTGGAGGCATCCCCGCGCCCGACCACGGCTTTCTTGACCTCGCGCGGGCTGTACTCGGCGACTTTCAACCCGGCCAGCGCCCCGGCCAGGATCACCACGCCGCGCACCTGGCCGATCGCCTTGAGGCTCTGGACATTCTTGCCGTAGAACACGTCCTCCACCACCAGAGTGTCCGGCCCGTACTGCTCGATCTGTACGCTCACGAAACGGAACACCCGCTCCAGTCTGGCGGCGAGGCTCTCCTCCGCAGCGGCGCGGGTGACCGAACAGGCGACAAAGCGCGAGCTGTTGCCCTCGCGGCGGATCACGCCGCAACCGGTGACATTGCCCCCGGGATCGACCCCGAGGATAGTCCGTCCCGGCCCGGGCTGCACAGGGTTACTCGGCCTCGAGCTTGCGCAGGATATCTTCGTCGATGTCGAAATTGGAGCTGACCCGCTGCACGTCATCGTGATCCTCGATCATCTCCATCAGCTTGAGCACCTTCTCGGCATCCTTCTCGCCCAGCTTGATCGTGTTCGATGGCACCATCAGCAGCTCGGAATCCTTGATCTCGATTCCCTTGGCCCCCAACCCCTCGCGCACCTTGTGCAACAGCTCCACCGGGACACTTATCACGTGCAGGCCTTCCTCTGTCCACATGTCCTCTGCGCCCAGGTCGCTGGCCTCCAGCAGCACTGTGTCCTCATCGTACTTGTCGGCCTCCACGTAGAGCTGGCCCTTCTGGCTGAACATCCAGGACACACAGCCGTTCTCGCCCATGTTGCCGCCGTGGCGCGACAGCAGATGTCGGATTTCGCTCACCGTGCGGTTCTTGTTGTCGGTCAGCACCTCGATGTACAGTGCCACCCCGCCCGGACCATAGCCCTCGTAGACCGACTCCTCGTAGCTGACACCGGGAAGCTCGCCCGTGCCTTTCTTGATTGCCCGGTCGATGTTCTCCTTGGGCATGTTGTTGGCCTTGGCTGTATCCACCGCGGTGCGGAGCCTGGGGTTGGCATCCGGGTCGCCGCCGCCCATGCGCGCGGCCACCGAGATTTCCTTAATTAGCCGGGTGAAAATACGGCCGCGCTTCTCGTCCGCCGCGCCTTTCTTACGCTTGATTGTTGCCCACTTGGAATGGCCCGACATAACGCCTCCGATGCTTTGCAGTCTACCAGTTGTAACCGGATTCGAGTTCCGGAATAATTTATCGTCTCAGTCAAGCCCGGCCAGAGGTTGCATGTACGCTCAGGGCCGGTACAACCGGACTTCCGTTCCAGCGGCACGCGGGAGTGCCGTGGCGGTAAATTCCAGCTATCAAACGAATTAAGCTAATATAGCTCGCCAAAGAGCAAAAATCAATCAAAATCGCCCGGTGCGCGGTTTTACGGTTGTTTGCACCGCGGTTTGGTGTTATTTTGGCTTGCCATCCAACAGGGAGGAAAAAGATGCAGGTGCCGCCGACAGTGATCCTGGCCGAGGACGCGCTGGGTGATGATGGAATGAGTAAGACCGCCTACGGACTGCTGCGCTACGCCCCGGAATCCGTGCTGGCGGTGATCGACAGCCGCAGCGCGGGCCGTGACTGCGCAGAGGTGACAGGGATCGGGAAAGGCATCCCGGTGGTGCCAAACCTGGCTGCCTGTCTGGACCTGGGTCCGCGCCGCCTGGTGATCGGCGTGGCCACGGCCGGCGGAGTGCTGCCGGCCGGCTGGCGCGGTCAGATCAAAACCGCCCTGGAAAACGGTCTGGAGGTGGTTAGCGGTATGCACGGCCTTCTGGCCGAGGACCCCGAGCTGGCGCTCCTGGCCGGGCGCTGCGGCGGGCGGATCATTGACCTTCGCAAGAGCCCGGACGACCTGCCCATCGCGTTCTGCAAAGCGCAGAACGTGGCCGCGGGCGTGGTCCTCACCGTTGGCACCGACTGCAACGCCGGCAAGATGACCGCCTCGCTGGAGATGATGCGCGAAGCCGAGAAGCGCGGAATCCGCAGTGCGTTCTGCGCCACCGGCCAGACCGGGATCGCCATTGCCGGACGGGGGATCGCGGTGGACCACACGGTGAGCGATTTCACCGCAGGGGCAGCCGAAACGCTCGTCATGACCGAGGGCGCCGACCAGTCGGTGCGCCTTATATTCGTGGAGGGCCAGGGCGCGCTCTGCCAGCCCTCCTACTCCGGGGTGACACTGGCCCTTCTGCATGGCAGTTGCCCGGACGCGATGATCCTCTGCCACCGGGCGACCCAGGCCCGGGTGATGCACGTGGAGTGGCGCATGCCGCCGCTGCCCGAGCATATCGCTCTGTACGAGGCCGCCATGCGCCTTGTCAAGCCCGGCTGCCGGGTGAAAGCTGTGGCGCTCAACACCCGCGGCCTAGAGGAGCAGCCGGCGCGGCGGATGATCGAGGCCGCCGAACGTCAGACCGGACTGCCCGCCACCGACCCGGTTCGTTTCGGGGCAGGGCCTCTGCTGGACGCCCTGCTCGTGGACGGCAGCCTGCCGAAACAACCGCTGTACGCGGGACCGGACAGATAATCCGGCCGCCGCCCTTACCCTCTCAACAGACTGGAAATGTGCCAAGTGACCCGGATGAGGATGCTGTTCGCGGTGGCCGCCATTGTCTCGCTGGCCGCCGCCTGCCAGCGCGGCCCGCTGGAAGCCGCCCTGTATGACGCCCGCAACTATCGCAAGGTAGGGCAGTTCGAGAACGCGGTGAAAAGCTACCGTCAGGCGCTGGAACTGGATTCGACCTCGACCGAGGCCGCTCTGGGGTTGGGTTTCTGCCAGATACAGGCCCAGCAGTATGATGACGCTCTGAAGACTTACCAGCGTCTCATTCAGACACATCCCGGGCAGGAGGAGGCCTATTTCCGTCTGGGCCAGCTCTACATCAACCGCAAGCAGTACGCCCCGGCGGTGTCCTCACTGCAGAAAGCGCTGGAACTGGATTCGACCCGAGCCGACACTCACTACCAACTGGGCCTGGCCCGCGGGGCGACCGAGAACTACTCCGGCGCGCTGGCCCAGTTCGAGGCCGCGGTGCGCCTGGACCCGCGCCACGCGGATGCCTGGTACAACATGGGCAATATCCTCACCCGCGAGAAAAAGTACGAACAGGCGATCCAGGCCTATTCCAAAGTGACCGCGATCGAGCCCAAGCGCCTGATGGGCTGGTATATGCTGGGCGATGCCAGTTATGCCCTGGGCCGTTATGCCGATGCAGTGCGCTATTTCCAGAAAGCGCTGGAGATCAACTTCGGGTTCACCGCGGCCCAGGAGGCCCTAAAGCGCAGCCAGGATCAACTGGCCGGTTCCGCGCACTGAAACGCCGCAGTTACCACTGTCTCCGTTCAAGCCAGCCGCAGGAAAAGCCGATATTAAGACAGGTAAAGGGCGGCGCCGAAAAACCGTCCTTGCAATATGGCCCGCCAGCGGGTAGAATGACTGAAGAGGAACTGTCAGCCACGGGGGATCGATGCGGCCCGTCCTGCGAGCCGTCCTTGCCACAGCCGTCCTTGCCATGTTCTCCGCTGCCCTGCCGGTGCGTCTGGGGGCCGAGATCAACACCTGGACCGACCGCAACGGCGTGATCCATATCACCAACCGCCCGAGCGGTGTCGGCCTGATATCCCGGCGGGTGGTGCATATCCCCGCGCCTGCCCCGCGTGCGCAGTCCGCCGAACCGGGTTCCCACGGCAACGGTTACGATGACATGATCCGTCGCGCCGCCGAACGCTACGACCTGGATTTCGACCTGGTGAAGGCTGTGATCCACGCCGAGAGCGCTTTCGATCCGCGCGCGGTCAGCGACAAGGGCGCCCGCGGGCTGATGCAGCTCATGCCCTCCACCGCGCACGACCTGGGGGTGCGCGACTCTTTCGACCCGGAACAGAATATCCTGGGCGGCAGCCGTTACCTGAAGCAGATGCTGGAGCGTTACAACCACGACCTGCCGCTCGGCCTGGCCGCCTACAACGCCGGCCCCAACCGGGTGGACCGCGCGGGTGGAGTGCCGCCCATCGCCCAGACCCACGACTACATCCGCAAGGTCAAGCGCCTGATGCGCCTCTACGGCTCCACCAAGGGCTCCGGGGGCCGTCTTTACCGGGTGGTCAAAAACGGGCATGTACTGATCACGGACCGGCCCCTGCCTTAAGCGGGTTGTTTGCAGGTAGAAAACAACAAACCCCATCCTGCAGCCATCGAGGCCGCGGGATGGGGTTTCGCTTGGGGGGCCGGTGCTGAGAACCACAGCCGGTTAAAGCCGGTCAAATATTCCGCAGGCGGGAGTCATAGGCCCGGTCGAGCAGCCCCTTGAGGCCATCCAGTGTCTGGCGGCGCAGGCGCGCGGCTACGCGTTCCTGCAACCGGGCGATAGCGGCCTGGCATTCCGGGCAGTAAATGACCGTATTACCCGCCACAAAAAGGCCTTCCGCAGCCAGATCGGCCAAGGCGCGCTCCAGATCGGCCACCCGCCCGGCGTCTATCTCCCGCTCCAGCTTGTCGTAATCGATTGCGCAACAGGCACAGCCCATTGTCACCCCGCACAATGAATTTGAACGCTCGTTTCCGGATGGTTCGTACACTTTGAATATCGAAACTTCGGGGCGGGAGCTTTAGTTTTTCGAGAAATTGTGGGTTGCGGTCAGAACAGATCGGCGGAGCGAAGGACCCGGGCGAACCAGTGGGCCTGGGTGCGAAGCGAGCCCAGGTGCAGTTCCTCGTTCAGGGCGGCCGTACAGTCGGCTGGCAGGAACGGCAGGAAATCGCGCATGAAAGCATCCCGCACCGTGGCCTCCACGCAGACATTGGTGAACAGGCCGCAGACCACGACCTGGGTCACTTGCAGCGAGCGCAGGGTCAGTTCGAGATCGGTGGCGTGGAACGAGCTGTAACGGCGCTTGGGGATCACTTTCTCGGCGGGACGGACCTTGAGCGCGGGACTTACCTCCACCTCCGGGCTGCCCTCCTGCGGCAGGGTGGGCCACCAGGCGCGAAGGCACTCGCCCCGGTCGACAAACTCTCCCTTGTTCTGCTGGGCGGCGAAAATCACGGGGCGGCCGGCGGAACGGAAAGAGTCGGCCAGGCGCACCACCCGTGGCAGGATCACCGCGCCGTTGGGGGTGTAGAGCGGAAACCCCGGCTCCAGAAAGAAACGCTGCATATCCACCACGATCAGGGCGGCCTGCCCGGGATTGAACCGGGGGGCGCGACGGTTGTACGGGGCGATCAACTCCAGGTGGGCAGCGGTGACCGAGTCCAGGCTTTCTTCCGTAAGATAGGTCTGGCGCGGCGGCCCGGCGGCAGGTTCGGTCATCCGGCTTTTTCTCCCTCGTCCGGGCCTGTTGAGCCGGACATCTCATCGGCCAGCATGCGCTTCAGGTAGGTGCGTTCGATCAGCGACAGATGCCGGAACAGTATCCCGGCCGAGAAAAGTTTATCCCCCTCGGGGCGGCTCACCCAGCGCACCTCGCCGAAACACATCATCACCGTGCGGTTGTAGGCGGCGCCCTTCCCCGGAACGGTATCGAACGAGTTCAGGTCCGGCACCTCGAAACGCACGGACAGGTTGTCGCCCTTTTTCAGCTCGCGCCCGGTCTGGATACGCGCTCCGCTCTCGCTGAAATCGAGGGTGCGGGCCGGTACGACCGACAGCTCACCAATGCCTGAGAGCACCGAGTACTCGACATTGTACTCGCGCGGATGGCGTTGAAACAGGCGCGCTTCCTGACTATCCATATTCTTTCTCCCGGCAGGTCTATCATCTTCACCTGACTAAAAAATACGCGGAGGCAGGGCTTCAGTCAACCGGCTGATGGATGTCTCACTCCCAGCGCAGCCTTGTGACAAAATGCGCCTCGCCCTGGACCCGGGCGCTCAGGACTGCCTGCTGGCAGGGTTCAGCCTGGCCGAACGTGCGGCTGAACCAGCCTCGCAGCGGGGCGCTCTCACCCCGGTGAAGGCTGGCCGTGCAACGCGGGTCGGGCTGGATCGTGAGGCGGTGCACCCCGTTCTCCACGCTTAAAGCGCCATTGTCCGCCTGCGGCCCACTCACCCGGCAGGCGGGATGGAAAACGAAACCGATCTCCACGTTCCGCGAGTCCGGTCCCAGGCCACTCAGGCTGTCCTCCAGCACCAGCTTGCGGCCCTCCAGGTCCAGGGTCAACCGTCGGGTGTGCCGTGGAGACTCGTGTCCAGCCAAGACTGCGGCCTGCCCAGCCAGAACTGCCTGCCGGCTTTCGCAGGTTTTGGCCTCAATCAGTTCCGACCATACAGGCTCGGGTTGGAAAAAACAAGCCTGCGGCGCGGCCTGGGAGCGTCCCTCC
>CAYLSM010000114.1:0-13734 GCA_964386505.1 uncultured Gemmatimonadales bacterium | reverse complement strand
TTGAGGAGCAGCTCCAGCTCCGCCAGCGCATGGACTCCCTGGGCACCCTGGCCGGTGGGATCGCCCACGATTTCAACAACCTGCTCACCGGCATCCTGGGCAACCTCAGCCTGCTGGAGATGGACCAGGACAAGCTGAGCCAGCGCCAGCGCGAATACCTTCAGGAGGCCGAGCGTTCCTGCCAGCGGGCCTCCGATCTGATCCGCCAGTTCCAGTCCCTGACCCGCAGCGCCGCCTCGCGGGCCGAGCGCACGGATGTCTACGAGATCGCGGTGGAGGTGTTCAAGCTGCTGGGCGAGACCACCGACCGCCTGATCGAGAAGCGGATCGGTTTCGGGCCGGGGCTGTTCTATTTGATGGTCGATCCCTCGGAACTGCACCAGGTGCTGCTCAACCTGGGCACCAACTCGGTGCAGGCCGTTGTCGAGCGCGGAGTGCGCCCGGGCGACTACATCGCCCTGCTGGCCTCCGCCTACACCAGCCTGGGCCATGAGGACCCCACCGGCCTGCCCGAGGGCCGCTACGTGCAACTGGCTTTCTGCGACACCGGGATCGGCATGACAGAGGAGGTCAAGCGCCGGGCTTTCGAGCCGCTGTTCACCACCCGCGGCAAGGAGAAACGCGGCCAGGGGCTGGGCCTTTCGATGGTCTACAACATTATCTGTAACAAGAGCAACGGGTTTATTGAGATCGACTCGGTGACCGGGCGCGGCACCGCGATCAATATCTACCTGCCCGAGGCCGCGATCGGGCCGGCCAAGCCTGTCGCGCCGGTGTCCGCCACGGTCCAGGGCGGCAGCGAGACTATCCTGGTGGTTGAGGACGAGGACCTGGTGCGCAACCTGGCCTGCCGTATCCTCGAAAGCTACGGTTACCGGGTGTTGAGCGCCTCCGACGGCCAGGAGGGGCTGGAGGTGTTCACCCGCGAGCTGGACAATATCGGCGTGGTGGTGCTCGACCTGACCATGCCCCGCATGAGCGGGACCATGACCTTCGCCCGCCTGGAGCAGGTGCGGCCCGAGGTGCGGGTCATAATATGCACCGGGCACAGCGATGAGGACGCCCGCCGGGGGATTCTCACCCGGGCCAGGGCTTTCCTGACCAAGCCCTACCAGGCCGAGGAGCTGGCCCGCGCCGTGCGCAAGGTGCTGGATGAGGCCCCGGCCGGAGTGAACTGAAACCCCGCGTTGCGCTTGCGCTCCGGAACGATTATGATTAACCTCGTGGGCGTTCGGGGCGGGGGCTGCCGCAGGGGCGAAATATATCTCGCCCGTATCAGGATGTCTGTTATCCGGTACACACCCCGTCGGCTTGTCCCGATGAAATCGGGACTGCACCGCCACCCCTCTTGCTTAGAGGGGAATTTGCAATGCTCTGTTGTCCGGGTTTGGAGTGGCGTGCAGGGGTGGGCGGGGTGTGTGATGCAAGAGGGCATGGCATGCCATGCCCCTACGTAAACACCGATGTACAACCCGGCCTTGTCGTAGGGGCGAACATTGTATTCGTCCGGAGCTATGTATCAGATTAACCGGTAAGCTGTTAACTGAATCGGAGATTTGTAAGAATGGGATTTGACCAAGATCACGCTTTGGAAACCTATAAATCTATGATTAATATAGGAACTGAGGCGCTGAAGGCTCTCATTCTAATAAATGGAGGAGCAATAGTAGCTCTCCTTGCCTTCTTGGGACAAGTTCAATACGGAAGCGAACTCGCGGCAATGTCATTTCGCCCGATGTCATTGTTTGTTTTAGGGCTTGTATTTGCAATACTGGCTTTTCTGGGAACCTATTTCACACAATTTGTATTGTTTAATGAATGCGTCAATAATAAAATAAAAGGATTAAAACATACATTCTATCTTGTAATTACTGTTCTTTTGTTATTGTTAAGCTTGGTTTCTTTTGTGTTTGGATCTTATTCTACCCTATATTTGTTTTCTTATGTGAAATAGCACGATGGCTATTTAGATCATTTACTCACTATTAAGGTGCTTCAATGTTCCGTTTCCTCACCGCGGGCGAAAGCCACGGCCAGTGCCTGAACACCATAATCGACGATTTCCCGGCTGGTGTGAATCTTACCGCCGCCCAGATCGACCGCGACCTGGCCCGCCGACAGATGGGCTACGGCCGCGGCGACCGGATGAAAATCGAGTCCGACCGCTGCCAGATAGTCGCCGGCGTGCGCGGACAGCGCACCCTGGGCAGTCCGATCGCGCTCCTGATCTGGAACCGCGACTGGGTCAACTGGGAACGGGTGATGAACCCGGACGAGAACGACCCCGACCTGGTGGCGTCGAAACTTGTCACCAACCCGCGTCCGGGCCACGCCGACCTGACCGGGGCGCTCAAGTACGCGCATAGTGACGTGCGTAACGTGCTGGAGCGCGCCAGCGCCCGCGAGACCACCTCGCGCGTGGCCGTTGGCGCGGTGGCCAAGGCCCTGCTTAAGTCTTTCGACATCCATATCTGCTCACACGTGATCGCCCTGGGCGAGGTGGCGGCCCCCGGCTGGAGCTTTGATTCCGGGATCGACCCGGCGAAGATCAGCGAGCTGGCCGACCGCAGCGACGTGCGCTGCCTGGACCCGGAGGCGACCAAAGCCATAATCGAGCGGATCGCCCGGGCCAAGGAAGAGAAAGACACCCTGGGCGGCGTTTTCGAGGTGGTGGTCACCGGGCTTCCCCCGGGGCTCGGCAGCTACACCCAGTGGGACCGCCGTCTGGACTCGCGCCTGGTGCGGGCCCTGGTCTCGATCCCGGCAGTCAAGGGGGCCGAGGTGGGCAGCGCTTTCGACAACTGCCGCCGTCCGGGCAGCACGGTGCACGATGAGATATTCCTGCGCGAACCGGGCCAGGAAGTCCCCGGACGGCCGAACCACCTGGGACGCTACTGGCGCAAGACCAACCGCGCCGGGGGCACCGAGGGCGGGATGTCCAACGGCGAGCCGATAATCCTGCACGCCGCCAAGAAACCCATCCCCACGGTTATGAAGCCGCTCTGGACCGTGGACCTGGCCACAGGCAAGCCAGTGCAGGCCTCCACCGAGCGCAGCGATGTCTGCGCCCTGCCGGCGGCCAGCGTGGTGGGCGAGGCGGTGGTGGCCATCGAGCTGGCCACGGTTTTCCTCGAGACATTCGGCGGGGCGAACCTACTTGACATCGAGGCCAACTACCGCAATTATCTAAAAAGAATATCATGAGCCAGCCGCTGAGACTATTTTTCGGCAAGCCGAGCCTGAGCCTGACCGGTTTCATGTTCTCGGGTAAAAGCAGCGTGGGTCGGTCGCTGGCGCGCAAGCTGGGCCTGGAGTTTGTCGATCTGGACAACCGGATCATCACGCACGCGGGCAAGAAAATCGAGCGCATTTTCCGGGAGGACGGCGAGACAGCGTTCCGCGCCATCGAACGCCAGGTGGTGCGTGAGGTGCTGCCCGTGCCCGGCCAGATCGTGGCCGCGGGCGGCGGAGCGGTGATCGATCCCGAGAACCGGGATTTCATACGCCGCCACAGTTGCGTGGTCTGGCTCAAGATCAAGCCCGAGACAGTACTGGCCCGGCTGCGTGCCAGCCGGGGACGGGTGCGGCCCCTGCTCAAGGTCGAGGACCCGGAGGCCGAGATTCGGCGCCTTCTGGACGCCCGCAGCCAGTACTACGAGCAGTGCGACCTGGCCGTGGAGACGGATGGCTTGGGAGTGCGGGCGGTGGCGCGACGGATAATCGCCGCCCTGGAGAGACAGCCGGGCAGCGGCCGGCCGGAGATGAGGTCCGGGACGGCGGCGGTCCCGGCGGTGGATACTGAAAACGGCCACGGAGGATGTGAGTGCACGGAAACGTAGAAGAAATTATAACCTACATGAACAGCCGCTTCCGCACCTACGAGGTGTTCGAGCGTCAGTTGCGCAACATAACCCGCGAGCTGATGGAGCGCGGCTACACTCTGGATGAGATAGTCAAGGGCATCAACGCCTACCTTCTGCAGCTCGAACCGCAGAGCACTGACTCGCGCCAGCGCGAAAAGAACCTGTCGCGCGCCCGCTCGTTCCGGGTGCTGGATGAGTCCGAGGCCCGCCGCATCGGGCCGGGAGCCCAGGGCTACCTCTGGCTGATGCGCGAGATGGGCATGCTCAACCCCCAGGAATGCGAGGAGATCATCACCTACATCCTGGAGAACGAGCTGGAGGTGGAGAGCGGCGAGCAGCTCCAGGGGGTGATGATGGACCTGATCCTGGATCAGGACGCCGAGCGGGAGGGCTTGATCGAGGCTTCCGATTTCAGCGGCTTCGATGATTTCGAGGACCAGAGCCTGCGCCCGCTGCAGCGTCGCCGTCTGAACTGAAACCCTGTCCGGCCGCTCCCGGTTCCGCGTGCGGCCGGCCTTGGAGAGAACACTGCCGGGCGCTCGCTGCGGGCGCAGCCGGCAGTTTTATTAAGCGCCACGACCATGGAACACTGGCCGGACCGGGCGGGTATAGCCCTGCGCGGGTGTGCGCCGGTGGTTGTCAAGACGAGTCACGGGAGAAAAGGATGTCGAAGAATCTGGTCATAGTCGAGTCGCCGGCCAAGGCGCGCACCCTGGGCAAGTATCTGGGGGAGGGATTCGAAGTGCGCGCCTCGATGGGCCACGTGATCGACCTGCCGGAAAAGAAGCTTGGGGTGGACCTGGATCACGATTTCCAGCCCACCTACCAGGTGATCCCCGGCAAGAACAAAGTCATAAACGAGCTCAAGCGCGCAGCCGGGGCAGCCGGCGAGATATTCCTCGCCCCCGATCCTGACCGCGAGGGCGAGGCCATCGCCTGGCATCTGGCCGGGATCCTGGGGCGCGACAGCGCGCGGGTGCACCGGGTGATGTTCAACGAGATCACCAAGAATGCGGTTCTGGCCGCCATGCAGCACCCGACCACGCTCAACAAGAGCCTGTTCGAGGCCCAGCAGGCCCGTCGCATCCTCGACCGCCTGGTCGGTTATCAGATCAGTCCCCTGCTTTGGAAAACCGTGCGGCGCGGTCTTTCGGCAGGACGAGTGCAGTCGGTGGCCGTGCGGATGGTCTGCGAGCGTGAGCGCGAGATACAGGAATACATCCAGAAAGAGTACTGGAGTATCGAGGCCCTGCTGGCCACGGAGCTGAAAGAACGTTTCGAGGCCCGGCTGTACTCGGTGGACGGTCTGCGGCTGGTCACCCGCCCCGACACCGAGGGCGAGCGCAAGGACCGTTTCTGGGTGCAGGATGCCGACACGGCCAATGCCCTTGCTGCCGAGCTGCGCGTCATCGCGCGCTACACGGTGCGGCAGGTGGAGCGCAAGGAAAAGCGCCGCAGCGCGCCGCCGCCTTTCATCACCAGCACCATGCAGCGCGAGGCCGCGGTCACTTTCGGCTGGCCGGCCAAGAAAACCATGCAGGTGGCCCAGACCCTCTACGAGGGCGTGGACCTGGGCGCCGAGGGCACGGTGGGTCTTATCACCTACATGCGTACCGACTCCACCCGTCTGGCCGAGACCGCCATCGAGGAGGCCCGCGCCCTGATCGCCAAGGAGTTCGGTGAGCAGTACGTGCCCGAAAAGCCGATCCATTACGTGAGCAAGAAAGGCAACGTGCAGGACGCCCACGAGGCGATCCGTGCAACCTCCGCTTTCCGCCGCCCCGAGCAGGTGCGCCGCCACCTCACTCCCGACCAGAACAAGCTCTACTCCCTGGTCTGGGCGCGTTTTGTCGCCTGCCAGATGAAAGCCGCGGTCTACGACCAGACCGCGGTGGACATCGAGGCCGGACCGCGCTTTATACTGCGCGCCGTGGGCAGTATCATGCGTTTTGCCGGGTTCACCCGTGTCTACCACGAAAGCCTGGAGAAAACCCAGGCCAAGAATGGCAACGGTGACGGGGCCGAGACTGAGAGCGACGAGGACCGTCTCCTGCCGCCGCTCGAGGAGGGCCAGAAAGTGGCTCCTCTCGAGGTCACCCCGAACCAGCATTTCACCCAGCCGCCGCCGCGCTACACGGAAAGCTCGCTCATCCGCGAGCTGGAGGCCAACGGTATCGGCCGTCCTTCCACCTATGCCACGATCATGAGCACGATCCTGGACAAGGGCTACGTGGAGCGGCTCAAGGGGGCGCTAAAGCCCACCGAGCTGGGCTTTACGGTTAACAGCCTGCTGGTGGAGAAATTCCCCGATATCCTGAATGTCAAGTTCACCGCCCGGATGGAAGGCCGTCTGGACGAGGTGGAGGAGGGGCAGCAGGACTGGCACGCCGTGCTGCGCGAGTTCTACGACAGTTTTAAGCCGGCCCTGGAAACGGCCCTGGCCAACCGTCAGAAAGTCACCGTTTCCACCGAGATCGCCTGCGAGCAGTGCGGCGCGCCGATGGTGATCCGCTGGAGCCGTCACGGCGAATTCCTGGGCTGCTCCAATTTCCCGCAGTGCAAGAACACGCGCCAGTTCAAGCGTGATGAACGCGGCGGCCTCCAGATCGTGAGTGAGCAGGTGACCGGCGAAACGTGCAGCAAGTGCGGTAGCCCTATGGCCCGTAAGAACGGTCCCTACGGGCCGTTCCTGGCCTGCACCAATTATCCGGCCTGCAGCGAGATCCGTCCGCTCACCACCGGTATCGCCTGCCCGCGCGAGGGCTGCAAGGGCGAGCTGAGCGAGCGCCGTTCCCGCCGCGGCAAGACATTCTGGGGCTGCACGGCCTATCCGGCCTGCGACTACGCCTCCTGGGACCGTCCGATTGACGCGGTCTGCCCGACCTGCGGAGCGCGCCCGCTGTTCGAGAAGACCGGCCGCCGCATGCACTACATCTACTGTGAGGCCTGCAAGGGTAAGTTCAGTGAGGAGCAGTTGGCCCACGCCCCCGAGTACCCGGCCGGCGAGGCTGGACAAAAGGTCTGAGGGATGTTCGAGGTTCTGCCTTGACAAGCACGGCGAGAGAGCGCTAATTTACGTAATAATAAGATGTTGCTTCCCAGTGCCGGAGCGGTCAAAGCGGAGCTGTCGCTTCAACCCGGAAGGTGAAGTGGAGAATCAAGTTAAGGAATTTATCCGTCATCTGAGCCTTCGGCGCAAGTACTCGGCGCACACGGTTGACGCTTACGGGCGCGACCTCGCCGAGTTTTGCGCTTTTGTGCGTGAGTACACCGGCACGGCTGAGCCCGACCCGGCCGGGATCGACCGGACCACGGTGCGCGCCTGGCTGGCCAGCCTGGCGCGTCTGGAGCGTGCCCGGACCACGATCAACCGCAAGCTGGCCGCGGTGCGCGGGTTCATGGCCTGGCTGCTGCGTTCCGGCCAGACAGGCGCCAACCCGGCTGCGGCGGTGACCTCGCTCAAGACCGAGAAACGTCACCCGCAGTACCTGACCGAGGGCCAGACCGACCAGTTACTGGAGGTGTTCGGTGACGGCAGCCTGAGGAGTCTGTGCGCCCGGGCCATGCTGGAGCTGTTCTACTCCTCGGGCCTGCGCCTGAGCGAGCTGGTCAGCCTGAACCTGGGCCAGATGGACTTTACCCGGCTCACCGTGCGCGTGCTGGGCAAGGGTTCCAAGGAGCGGATTGTTCCGTTCGGGAGTGTGGCGGCCGAGGCGGTCCAGGCCTACCTGGCAGAGCGCCGCAAGAGCGAGGGCCGTCTGGGGCCGGAATCCCCCCTGTTCCTGGGGCCGCGCGGCGGACGGGTCAACCGGCGCTACATCGAACGCCTGGTGGGCCAAGCCTGCGCCCTGGCCGGCGACTCGCGCCGCCTAGGCCCGCACGCCCTGCGCCACAGTTTCGCCACGCACCTGCTCGACCGCGGGGCCGACCTGGTGGCGATCTCCGAGATGCTGGGCCACAGCAGCCTGTCCACCACCCAGAAATACACCCACCTCACTGTCGAGCGTCTCAAGAAAGTCTACCGCCAAGCCCACCCGCGCAGCGGCGAGTGAGCCCCAGGAAGCACCCTCGATAATAAAACCGCAACCAGAATTGCAAGAACACCCGAAGGGGCCGAAACGTTCGCGGAATTTTAGCGGAGCTCGGGACGTGTTTTTGTGTGTAAGATAATTTCTGATAGTGTTGCAACTGCAACTATATTGAAAATAAGCTGGAAAAGTTGTATCTTTATTTTTTCCCAAGTATTTCAAACGGCTTTTACGGACGGTGAAATGAGCGACAACGAAAAATATTCGACTCACGGCACCACGATCCTCTCGGTGCGGCGCGACGGCAAAGTGGCGATGGGCGGGGACGGCCAGATCACGGCCGGGGACACGGTGATCAAGGCCGGGGCCAAGAAAGTGCGCACCATCCAGGAGGGCCGTGTCCTGGCCGGGTTCGCCGGTGCGGTGGCCGATGCCCTCACTCTGTTCGAGAAATTCGAGGCCAAGCTCAAGGATTTTCCCTCCAACCTGCCGCGCGCCTCGGTCGAGCTGGCCAAGGAGTGGCGCACCGATCGTTATCTGCGTCGCCTGGAGGCCCAGCTCGCCGTGGCCGATCTGGAGCACAGCTATCTGATCAGCGGCAACGGGGACGTGATCGAGCCGGATGACGGGATACTGGCGATCGGCTCGGGCGGCTCCTACGCCCTGTCCGCCGCGCGCGCCCTGATCCTGCACTCCGCGCTGCCCGCGGGCGAGGTGGTGCGCCGCTCGCTGGAGATCGCCGCGGACATCTGCATCTACACCAATCATCAGATCACTCTGATCGAACTCTGAACACGGAAGCAGGGCTTACTTTACATGTGCAGCGATGAAACGAAAGACTCCGGCGCAGATCGGCCGGAGACGGAAAGCGCAACCGGGGGCGAATCCGAAAGCAGCCCCGAGAGCGACCTGATCGACCTGTCCAACGTGTTCACACCGCGGCAGATCGTGGAGGAGCTCGACCGCTATATCGTGGGCCAGGAAAAAGCCAAAAAGAGTGTGGCGATTTCGATGCGCAACCGCTGGCGGCGTCAGAACGTCTCGGATGAGATGCGCGAAGAGATCATGCCCAACAACATAATCATGATCGGCCCCACGGGGGTGGGCAAGACCGAGGTCGCCCGCCGCCTGGCCCGTCTGGCCGGCGCCCCTTTCATAAAGGTGGAGGCGAGCAAGTTCACCGAGGTGGGCTACGTGGGCCGGGATGTGGAGTCCATCATTCGCGAATTGGTGGAGCTGGCCGTTTCGATGGTGCGGGGCGAGCGGGAGGACGATGTCGAGGAGCAGGCCCGCGAGCAGGCCGAGGAACGTATCCTGGACCTGCTGCTGCCGCCGCTTCCCAAGCGCCAGGCACCCCAGCCGCCTGTTTCCGAGCCGCCCTCCGGTGATGAGATCCAGGGCGTGGATGCCCTGGTCGAAACGCTGGATGAGGCCACGGCCGCTCCGGCTGCCGAGGCCGGCAGCCCCGACGAGCAGGCCGAGGCCGAGGGACGCCGCGAGCGCAGCCGTGAAAAGCTGCGTCAGCAGTTGCGCGACGGCCTTCTGGAGGAGCGCAAGGTGGAGATCGAGGTGAGCGGACGCGGCGCGCCCCTGATGGAATTCATGAACAACATGAGTCTGGAGGACACGGATATCAACCTGGCCGAGATGCTCGAGGACATGCTGCCGCGGCGCAAGAAAAAGCGCGAGGTCAGTGTGGCCGAGGCCCGGCGTATCCTGTCCCAGGAGGAGATGCAGAAGCTGATCGACGTGGAGGACCTGATCAACGAGGCCATCGACCGGGTCGAGGAGACCGGGATCGTGTTCCTTGACGAGATCGACAAGATCGCCGGGCCGCCATCCAAGACCGGGCCGGATGTCTCGCGAGAGGGGGTCCAGCGCGACCTTCTGCCCATAGTCGAGGGCTCCAACGTGCCGACCAAGTACGGTCTGGTGCGCACCGATCACATTCTGTTCATCGCCGCCGGGGCGTTTCACCAGTCCAAGCCCAGCGACATGATCCCCGAGCTGCAGGGCCGCTTCCCGATCCGGGTGGAGCTGGAGTCCCTGACCGAGGAGGACTTTGTCCGCATCCTAACCGAGCCGAAGAACGCGCTGATCAAGCAGTACCAGGAGCTTCTGCGCACAGAGGGCGCCGAGGTGACCTACTCGCAGGATGCGATCCGCGAGATTGCCCGTATGGCGTTCCTGTTGAACCAGCGCCTGGAAAACATCGGTGCGCGGCGGCTCCACACGGTGATGTTCTCGCTGATGGAGCAGCTTCTGTTCGATCTGCCGGACAAGCCCGAGCGCCACGTTTCGATCAGCCGCGATACGGTCCGCCAGCGTCTGGAAAAACTGGTCCAGGACGAGGACCTGCGCAAGTATATACTGTAAGCCCGCCACTTCCCTGCGGGCCTTTGCCGTCACCCTGAGACAGACGGGAAGAGTGATGAAAAAAGACTTTCTTTCCATCGACGATTTCACTCCAACGCAGTTGCACGACCTGATCCTCCTGGCCGGCTGGCTGAAGTCCGTGCGCAAGGGTGCGCGCGACATCCGTCCCCTGGCTGGCCGCAGCATGGCCATGATCTTCGAAAAGCCCAGCCTGCGCACGCGGGTAACGTTCGAGCTGGCGATGATCGAGCTGGGCGGGCATTCCCTGGAGGGCCAGCCCCCCGGAGTGCGTCTGGGCAAGCGCGAGAGCGTGCCCGACCTGGCGCGCAACCTGGAGCGCTGGGTGGACATCGTGGTGGCCAGGGTCTATGAGAACGCCACCGTGCGTGAGCTTGCCGCCAACATGCGTCTGCCGCTGATCAACGGCCTGTGCGACCGCGAGCACCCCTGTCAGGCCGTGGCCGACATCCAGACCGTGCGCGAGTTGGCCGGGCCGCGTTTTCCGAACGTGCGGCTGGCTTACATCGGCGATGGAAACAATGTCTGCAACTCGCTGCTGTTGATCTGCGGCGCCCTGGGCCTGGATCTGGCCGTGGCCACCCCACAGGGCTACAGCCCGGCCGAAAGTTTCGTCCAGCGGGCGCGCGAGCTTGGCGCTGCCTCGGGCGGACGGGTGAGCATAGTCAACGATCCGGCCGAGGCCGTGCGCGGAGCCGATTTCATCTATACGGATGTCTGGACCAGCATGGGCCAGGAGGCCGAGAAGCAGAGACGCGAACAGGATTTCAGCGGTTTCCAGGTCAATGCGAAGCTTATGTCCCTGGCGGCCAAGGACTATTATGTTCTTCACTGCCTGCCCGCGCACCGCGGGGAGGAGATTACGGATGAGGTGATCGACGGGCCGCACAGCCGGGTGTTCGATCAGGCCGAGAACCGTCTGCATGCCCAGAAAGCCGTGATCCTCAGCCTGATGGACCCGGCCCTGGCCGGGCGTCTGGTCCGGGAGGCTGTAAAATGAGTGATCTCAAGCGCACAGTGTTGTTCGAGGCCCAGCGTCAGGCCGGGGGCCGTCTGGTGCCCTTTGCCGGCTGGGAGATGGCGGTCAGTTTCTCCGGCATCCTGGAGGAGCACCGCGCCGTACGGTCCGCGGCAGGCATTTTCGATGTCTCCCACATGGGACGCTACCGGATGGTGGGCGCCCGGGCGGCCGAGGCCCTGGACGAGCTGTTCACCGGACGGTGCAGCGCCCTGGCCGAGGGCCACTGGCTCTACACTCTGATGCTGAACGAGCAGGGAGGCGTGCTGGAGGACCTTCTGGTCGGCCGTCAGCCCGATCACTGGCTGATCGTGGTCAACGCCGCCAACCGCGAGGCCGATTTCGCCCGGATAGCGCAATTCGCCTCCAGGGTGGGAGCCGAGCTGTATGACGATTCCGACCGCTTCGCCCTGGTCGCTCTGCAGGGGCCGGCCTCGCGTGGAATGCTGGAGTCGGTGGTGGGAGTGGGTCTCCAGGGGCTGGCCTACTACTGGATGCGCAAGGTGCTCTGGAAGGGCCTGGAGCTTATCGTCAGCCGCACCGGCTACACCGGCGAGCTGGGCTACGAGGTCTATGTGCCCGCCGAGGCCGCCGCCACGCTGTGGCGCGAGCTGGTCAAAGACGGGGCCGTGCCCTGCGGCCTGGGCGCGCGCGACACGCTGCGCCTGGAGGTGGGTTACCCGCTGTACGGCCACGAATTGGGCACGGACCACACCCCGCTGGAGGCCGGTCTGGGCTGGGCGGTCGATCTGGACAAGCCCTCTTTCTGCGGACGGGAGGCCCTTCTGCAGCAGAAAAAGGAGGGGCTGAAAGTCCGTCTGCGCGGGTTCACCGCCTCGGAGAAGGACATCCCTCGTCAGGGTTACGAGATTCTGCACGACGGTGGAACCGTGGCCACGGTGCTCTCGGGCAGCATCGCGCCGTCCCTGGGTTACGGCGTGGGCACGGCCTACCTGCCAGCGGCCCTGGCCGAGCCGGGCACGGAACTGGGCCTCAGCCTGCGCGGCAAGCGCGAGGCGAAAATCACCGTGGCCAAAATACCGTTCTACAAGGACGGGACAGCGAAGGCTTGATAAACCACCGCTCGCGGTTGTATATATCGAAGCGGCATTCTCGGCATTGAAAGAGAGTGCCGCTTCTTTCTTTCGATTATAGAAATGATGGGGAAAACCAAACCCTCCAGCGGCCTTAGGGCTGCCGTTTTTTCTTTTGGGGGCCGTGCATGTCTGAGCCTGCACCACTGGCAGCGCGGAATTTAGCGTGAAACAGACCGGGTTGAAAGAGATTCTGGGTGTGGCAGCGATTCGCGCCAGCGCCGCCGCTGCAACGTGGGAGCGGAGCTGAAGTTTCGGGAACACCGGCGGCTGCAATAGTGACGTAGCTGGGACGAGTTCGCGGCCCCCGCTGGCTTTGCTGCTTTCGCCGAAACGAAAGCAGAAACAGGTTTAGAATAATAACTATTACGTGAACCATTCACCCCTTCACACGCCACTGGGAACTGACAATGAAAAAATCCGTTTTCGCGCTGCTGCCGCTTATCCTGCTGGCTGTACTGGGTTGCGCCGCGGAGGCCCCGTTCCGTCTGAGCGCCGTCTCCAGCCTGGTGCGGGTCCCGTTCGACACGCCCCTGGACAGCACTGTTGCGGCGGACAGCGCCTCAATCTCCGCCGCGGGCGACGAGTACGAGTCGTTCCAGCTCGTGCTGCACGGTCTGCGCCGCTCCCTGGATTCGGTGCGCTGCACGGCTGCGGCGTTGAAAGGCCCGGCAGGTGAGATACCCTCCGCCGAGATCACGCTCAACCCGGTGGGCTATGTCCAGACCACAGTCGTGGGCAAGCAGTACCCGAGCAGCCTGGGCTGGTGGCCCGATCCGCTGCTCAATCTCGACACGTTCCCGGTCGACTCGGGCCAGGTGCAGCCGGTCTGGGTCACGGTGCACGTGCCCGCGGGCACGCCGAAGGGTGAGTACCACGGCAGCCTGGAGGTCACCTGCGCGGGCGGCGGACGGGCGACCCTTCCTCTCACGGTGCATGTGTGGGGTTTCTCCCTGCCCGATAAACGCAGTCTCAAGACCCTGACCTGGGTCGAACCGACGGATGGCAGCTCGGCGTTCGAGGTGGACCGGGCGCGGGACGTGGAGAACCTGAAAGCCGAGCGCGAGCGCTGGCTTTCCTACTACGACATCCTGCTCAAGCACCGTCTTGGCCCCGGCGGGAGGCTGGACCTGAGCGATGAGAGCCTTCAGTACTGCCTGGACCGCGGGATGAACTGTTTCATCCTCGAGAACATCCGCTCGCTCAAGAACACGGGACGGGATGAGTACACCCCCGGCTATCTCGACTCCCTGCGCTTGCGGCTGGCGGCTTGCGCCGAACGTTTCGGGCCGCGCGGCTGGCTGGACAGCGGGGTGGCGTACGTGTACAACTACGAT
>CAYLSM010000113.1:0-13910 GCA_964386505.1 uncultured Gemmatimonadales bacterium | reverse complement strand
CAAACACGCCGTTCATGGCCAGGATGCCCTGCCGGTCTGGATTGTCCTCCTTGGCTGCGGCATGGGCGATGGGGCTTGAACCCAGGCCGGCCTCGTTCGACAGGGCCCCGCGGCTCACCCCAAACTGCATGGCCGCAAGCACCGAGGCTCCGGCGAACCCTCCCACCGCCGCCATCGGGGTGAATGCGCTGTGTACGATCAGCCAGATCATCGATGGTATCTGGGTGACATTCATCCCGAGGATGTAGAGCGAGGCGCCGACATACAGGAAGATCATTGCCGGAACGAGCTTTTCCACCACCACGCCGATACGTTTGATCCCACCCAGGGTAACCATGCCGGTCAGCACAGCCAGGGCCAGGCCGGTGACCCAGTTGGGCACGCCACCGTGGGTTTTGAGGATCAGGGCGATGGAGTTCGACTGCATCATGGTGCCGGTGGAGAAAAAGCAGGATATGCTGCCGGTCAGAGCGAACGCCCCACCCAGGAACCGTCCCAGCTTCTTATTGCGCAGACCTTTCGAGATATAGTACATCGGGCCGCCGCCCATGCTGCCATCCGGCATGACCGAACGGTACTTGATTGCCAGCATGGCCTCGCCGTAGATCGTGGCCATGCCCAGCAGCGCGGTCAGCCACATCCAGAATATCGCGCCCGGGCCGCCCAGCACGATCGCCGTGGCCACCCCGGCGATGTTGCCCAGCCCCACTGTGGCAGCCAGGGCCGTGTTCAGGGCCTGGAACGGGGTGATATCACCCGGCAGGAGGGTCTTGTCCTTGGTGAACGCGCTCTTGGCCACCAGCCCGAGCGAGGCGACCAGCCGGCGGAACTGGATGAAACGGGTGCGGAAAGTCAGCAGAAGCCCCGTGCCCAGCAGAAGGCAGACGAACCAGGGACCGTACATGAATGCCTCAACTCGCAACGCCAGCTCGACTAACCTGTCCATTCTCTCCCCCGCCTTGATTATGGCCGAACCAGTTTCCGCCCCGCGCTCTCAGGAAAATGCGCCGGGGTTGAGGATGATGTATGCGAGCAGCCCGATGATGACCAGCGGGCAGACATAGCGGATCTGGAAAGCGATGATGCTCCGGATGAGCGCGCTCGACTCGGGGTGCGTGATCTCGCTGCGCAGGGCGTTCACCCCCCAGCGCCAGCCGGCGAACAGGGCGATCATCAGTGCCCCGAAAGTCATCATATACTGGCCGGAACCGAGGTCCATCAGGTCGAGGAAACCGAACGTGCGCGAGCCGATAGTGACCAGGTTGCTCAGACCGCTCACGGCACCCACGCTCAACGCGCTGGGCACTCCCACCAGGAACGCCACAGCACCGCAGAACAGCGTGGCCTTGTTGCGGTTCCAGCCCCGCTCATCCACAAAATATGCCACCGGGACCTCGAGCAGCGAGATACTGCTTGTCACCGCCGCCACCAGCAGCAGGACAAAGAACCCGGTGCCGAACAACGTGCCGAACGGTATCTCGGCGAACAGACGCGGCAGGACGAAAAAGATCAGCTTGGCTCCCACCTCGGGCTGGATGCCCTGCATCAGGAACAACACTGGGAAAATCGTCAGGCCGGCCATGAAAGCGATCAGGGTGTCGAAAAAGCAGACCCAGGCCGCCGAGTTAACGATATTCTCGTTGCGCGAGGCATAGCTGCCGTAGGTGAGCATCGTCCCGGCGCCCAGGCTGAGCGAGAAACAGGCCTGCCCCAAGGCGGCGATGAAAGTGCCGGCGTGCACCTTGCTCCAATCGGCGCGCAGGAATTCGCCCAGGCCGCGGCTGGCCCCGCTCAGACTGACCGCCCGGATAACCAGCAGCAGGAGGATCAGGAACAGGGCCGGCATCAGGATTTTCGACCAACGCTCGATCCCCTGGCGCACCCCTCCCATCACCACGGCCACGGTGAGGCCCATAAACAGCGCATGCCAGAAAATCGACTGCCAGGGACTTGAGACCATCTGGATGAA
Organism: uncultured Gemmatimonadales bacterium; assembly: GCA_964386505.1. GTDB lineage: Bacteria > Gemmatimonadota > Glassbacteria > GWA2-58-10 > GWA2-58-10 > JAJFUG01. The sequence continues at coordinate 11,941 of CAYLSM010000113.1, read as the reverse complement.
AATGTCGGCGATCTGTTCCTGGCTCAAGGGATGGCTGAAAGTGCCGCTGGCGGTGGTGAATATGTAGCGCAGGGTCCAGCCGGCCACCACACTGTAGTAGGAGACCACGGCCCAGCCGGTGGCCACGGCCAGGAATCCGGCCCCCACCCAGAGAGAGCGCGGGGCCAGCTTGCGGTAAGTCCCCACCGGGTTGAGCTGGGCGTTGCGCCCGAGTGAGATTTCCCCCACCATCACCACGAACCCGATCAGGAAGACGAACAGAAGGTAGATCTGCACGAACGCAGCCCCGCCGTTCTGGTAGGCTACGGTCGGGAAGCGCCAGATGTTGCCCAGTCCGATGGCAGAGCCGGAGGCTGCCAGGATGAAAGCCAGTCTCGAACCCCAATTGTCCCGTGTCTTTGTCATCAGCAGTCTCCGTAAAAAGGAAAGGAGCAAAAACAATCCTCGTCGGCGTTCTCGCTCCTTCGCGGAATTTACGGCATCCAGTATTTCGGTCCATGCGGCCGCGGAGTGTGTCCGCAGTGACGGCCCATACCCGTATATGCCTCAGAACGGCAGATCATCCTCTCCCTTGCCCGCGGGCGGCTGGAAATCATCGAACGAGTCCCCGCCGTAAGGTCCGTCATCGCTGAAAGCTTTCCCGCCCATCTGCCCCTCGCCGGAGCCGCCGCCCCGTCCGCCCAGGATCACCATCTCATCGGCCACGATCTCGGTCATGTAGCGTTTCTGGCCGCTCTGGTCCTCCCAAGTGCGGGTCTGGAGACGGCCCTCGATATAGACCTGGGTGCCCTTGCGCAGGTATTCGTTGCATATCTCAGCCAGCTTGCGCCAGGCCACCACGCGGTGCCACTCGGTGCGCTCCTCGCGGGCCCCGTCCCGGTTGACCCAGCTCTCATTGGTCGCCACGGTGAAATTGACCACCGGCACGTTGCCCGGAGTGTGACGCAGTTCGGGATCGGCCCCGAGATTACCGATAAGGATCACTTTGTTTACGCTTCTGCTGGCCATTTAACCTCCGTCTGAATTTATCCTTTTCCGCAGTCTGGCACTGCCTGGCCAGGCCGCTTTCGGTTCAGTGCGCAAGTTTAGTTTTTTTTGCCGCCGCTGCCGGGCTTTATCTCCTCGTACCGCGCATCCTCCACATCGAAAGCCCTCAGGTTCAGGTTCTCGTTAGGCGGACGCACCGGCCTCTCGTGCCGCCTCTGCTGGACCCGCCGCCAGGCCTGATAGTACATGCGGCCTTTCTGAACCAGGGTTGTCACAAGGCGGATAAGAAGATAAAAGACAATGTACAGCAGGATGATACGGATAATAATAACCACGGCGGCTCGCTTTCAATTTCAGGCAGGTAGCGCCGCAAAACGGCGTCCGGTCGATTCATGCGCGCACAGAGGGACCCTCTGCGGGATTAGTATATTTTATATGCTTGCCCAATCAAAGTCAAATCTAATTCTCTCGGCGCTCCGGAACAAAGTAACCTTTGACAAGCCGGCTGCATGCGGATAAATTAATTGCTTGCATTGACCGATTTCCGGTATTCACGAGTGTTGCTCCGCGCCGCACTTTTTGTGTCGCTCCCGCGGTGACACACACCGGAGCCTTCTCAGCCAAACACCATGGGAATGCCATGCGTTGCAGGGTCTGCCTGTCGTCCATACTCATCTGTCTCGCGCTGTCATGGAGCTTTCTGTGCGCCGCCGGAGCCGACCACAGCCGCTACTTTCCACTCGACCACCCGGTCTATGACTGGCTGGACCGGGCCCAGGAGCGGGGTCTTCTGCTTAGCCTGAACCGGGCGCTGCGTCCCTACACCCGCACCCAGGTGCGTCAGGCGGTGGCGGCCCAGCCACGGGAGGGCCTGCACGGCTTCGAGCTGACCTGGCTCGACCGCCTGGAGCGCGAGTGCGCTCTCGAACTCGACCCGCCGGTCCAGGCCGACTCGTCCGCCCCCCTGCACCTTAACATGCGCGCGGAAGCCTCGATCGAGCTGCAAAGCCAGCGCACGGAGGCTTTGCAGCAGGCAATCAGCCGTCGCACCGAACATCACGATGAGACCGCCGGCCTGGGGTTCGGCGTGCGGTTCGGGCCGCTGGTCTGCGACTCCCGGTTCCTGCACGCCCAAAGGCTTCTGCGCTCGCCCGACTCCACCTGGCACCGCGACCTGGATGTGATCGCCCCGAACGAGGAGGGCCTGATCCGTCCGATGGAGGGCTACCTCAAGGCCGATTTCGCCAGTTCCGGCGGCAGGCTCGGACTGGAGCTGTTCTTCGGGCGTCTGGCGCGCAACTGGTCGCCGGAGCTTAACCAGAGCCTCATCCTGTCGGGCAGCGCGCTCAGTTTCGACCATTTCGGCCTGGCCCTGCGCAGCCGCTATTTCACTTTCAGCCACCTGGTGGCCCGTCTGGACGGCATGAGCTACCGCACACAGAGTGACCCGGTCTTCCGGCGCGCCAACCGCTTTTTCACTATCCACCGCCTGGACATACGGGTGCGGGACAACCTTCGTTTCGGCCTAAGCGAAAGCACGGTCTACGGTGGAATCGGGGCCTCTTTCGATCCGGCCCTGATGAATCCGTTCACCAGTTACCGCCTGACTGCAATCCAGGACAAGGCCGACCACGCCAACAACACGCTGGTGGCGCTGGACGGATTCTGGAACGCCGCGGGACGGGTGAGCCTGTCCGGACAGTTCCTGTTTGATGATTTCCTGCGCCGTTCCGATATTCAGGACCGCTGGGCGGCCAGCCTGGGCCTCGATCTGCGTGACCCGCCTCTTCTTGGCCCGGCCACGGCCGGGTTGCGCGCCACCGTGGCCTCGAGCTATGTCTACGACACGTTCAAGCCCTGGGAGCGCTACATGCTGGAAGGGCGCTCGCTGGGCGCCACCCTGGGCGATGACTTCTGGACCGCCGGCGCGTTCCTGCGTCTGTTCCCCCGAGCCGATCTCGACCTTTGCGCCCGCCTCGACCTAACCGCGCGCGGGGCCAGGCGGATCGCCGAGCCTGCGGCCGACCTGATCGAAACCAGCGAGGCTTTTCCCACCTCACAGGCCGAGCGCTCGGCCACAGCCGGGCTGGCCTTGCGATGGCAGGCCCTGGACTGGGCGCAGATCAAGGCCGAGGGCGGGTTCAGCCATGTTCGCAACCGTAACAACCATCCCGGGGAGGGACGGCGCTGCGGCTGGGGCAGCCTGTCGGTCTCCCTCTACCACGATACCGTCTTAAGTTTCTGACCACGGACCAAAGCGGGGACAATGTGATGAGCCAGACTCAGGATACACCGGAACAGGGACCGGCCGGGCCGGACAGCCTGCACCGCGAACTGAACCTGATGCGCAATCATTGCCGGGACCTGGAACTCAAGTACGAGATCAGCCGCCTTCTTTACAACGAGTTGGACTACTCGCGCCTGCTCAACCTGATCCTCGATCGTTTGATGGACATTCTGCGCGCCGAGCGGGGCTTCATAGTCACCGGACGGCCGGACAGTTTCCAGATCAAGGTGGCGCGCAACCTGGACGGCGAACTGGAGGGCCAGGACAACCGGATAGTCAGCCGCACCATCGTGCACCAGGTGCTGGAGACCGGCCAGCCGGCGTTCGTGAACAACGCTCAGGAGGAGGACCAGTACAGCTCCAGCCGCAGCATCGTGGACCTGGGCCTGCGCTCGATCCTCTGTGTACCGCTGATCATCGGCGAGCGGCCCTACGGGGCGATATACGTGGAGAACCGCTCGGTCAGCGCCTGTTTCATGGAGAAAGACCTTCAGCTTCTGGTGGAACTGGCCGAGCTGAGCGCAAACAGCATCAAGAACGCCCTGAATTTCCTGGAGCTGAGCCGCGGCCGCGCAGAGCGAAGCAGCACCCGCATCGGCGAGAGCCTGCGCCAGGAATACGATTTCAGCATGATCGTGGGCAAGAGCAAGAAAATGGTGGAGGTGATGGAGCTGGCCGCGCGCGTGGCCCCCACGGACGCCACGGTGCTTATCACCGGCGACAGCGGCACTGGAAAGGAGCTGATCGCCCGTTCCATTTTCCTCAACTCCAAGCGCAAGGACAAGCCTTTCCTGACTATCAACTGCGGCGCCCTGCCCACCGGGCTGTTGGAGTCCGAGCTGTTCGGCCATGTGAAAGGTTCGTTCACCGGGGCGGTGGTTAACAAAATCGGCCGGTTCGAGGCCGCGGACACGGGAACGATTTTCCTGGACGAGGTGGCCGAAATGCCGCCCGAGCTGCAGGTGAAACTCCTGCGCGTGCTCCAGTTCGGCGAGTTCGAGAAAGTAGGCAGCTACAAAGCGCAGAGAGTGGATGTGCGTATTATCGCCGCAACGAACAAGCGGCTGACCGACCTGGTGGCCCAGGGTACTTTCCGCGAGGACCTCTACTACCGCCTGAAGATCGTGGAGATACATTTCCCACCCCTTCGCGAACGCCCGGATGACATCCCGCTTCTGATCGACCATTTCATCCTCAAGCACTCCGAGGCGCTGGGCAAAACCATCGCCGGGGCTGACCCGCAGTTCGTGCGCACGCTTCAGCACTACCAGTTCCCGGGCAACATTCGCGAGCTGGAGGGTATTATGCAGCGGGCGATAATCCTGTCGCGCGACAACTACATCTCAGAGTCAGAGCTGCCCCCCGAGATACTGGAAAGCAGCCGTCCGGCCCAGGCCGCGGCAGTCCCCGGCCACAGCGTGCCCGTAGCCCGCAACAACGATGAACTAAAGCTGGCGCGCGAGGAGGCCACCGCCCGGGCGGTGGCGGAGGTGGAACGGGCTTTCCTGGAAGCAGTGCTGGAGGAGGCGGGAGGCAACATCTCGCGCGCTTCGAAGGCGACCGGCATGAACCGCAGCCTGTTCCAGCGCCTGGTGAAAAAGCATGAATTTCAATCTGAGCGCGACAAGCACCGCCAGGCCTGAAAGTGACGCTCATAAAGTAACAAGTGAGACCCACGAAGTAACTTCTTGCCTTTTAACTGGTTGGGCAATTATTTCTGACACGGTTATCGCGTTTTGCCGTTCGACCCACACAGCCCTTTTCTTCACAAACCCTTATGACAAGCCGATTTGGGCTGTCAGACACCGTCCGGACCCGTTTTTACCGCTTTAAGCGCAATCGCAACAACTGGCATGGAAATTGTATCATTCTTTTTTACCCTAAATCTATCTATGCCAGGCGGAGATGAGAAAAGAGCTTAAAATAATCCTCGCGGCAGCGCTGCTGACATTCGCAGCCCCTCTCGCGGCCGTTGCGGCCAACCCCAACTACCTGCGCAGCGCTCTCGCACTGCCGCGCGGTGTCGCCGGAGGCTGGGCGCTTTCGCCCGCCGAGACCCCCACCTCCTACCGCCAGGCCGCCCTGCTGGTCAAAGACCCTAAAAACAGCGGGGACAACCGCAGCGCCCTGTACTATGTGGACAACCGCGGCACCTCGATCAACCTGAACGCCTATGAGAAGTATTCCGAGGCCGTGGGCGCGGTCAAGGGCGATCTGGACGGGGACGGGATCGCGGATGCGCTGGTCTGGTACCGCAGCCGGCAGTTTTTCAAGGTCTATTACGGCGACAAGCCCCTGCGTACCCCCGTACGGGTTTACGAGGACACGCTGCGCCTGGGCAGCCCCGACACCCTGGCCCTGGCCGACCTCAACGGGGACAATCTTCCCGAGATAATCGCCTGGTACGGCGCGCTGAACTATGTCCAGATCCAGTGGCAGGAAAACGCCACCACTGGCGCCGACCGTTTCCACCGTTTCGACCTCTACCAACTGCCTGTAGTCAACGCCTCCGCCCAGTCCAGTTTCAGCCCCCGCTTCGTGTTCGGGGATTTCGACGCTGACGGCAAGGTCGATTTCATTTTCCGGGACTGCCTGTTCAAGGCGGACAGCCAGGGACGTTTCACCATGCTGCCGTTCCTGTCCCAGGCGGCGGTCAGCTCCGCCCTGGGCGCTTTCGACCTGGACGGAGACGGCCGCGGCGAGGTGATCGCCACGGTCAGCGACGCGGTGTACAAGCGGGACGTGGCACATGTTCTGAGCCTGGACGACAAGAGCGTTTTCCAGGACAAGAGTTCTTTCTCCCTGAACCTCCAGGGTCCGGTCTACACGGACTATCTCGATTACAACGGTGACGGCAACCCGGACCTTCTGTTCGGCAGCGGACAGACAGTGACCATGCTGCGGGGAATCGCCTCCGGTCGGTTCGTCTCGGGCGGGGCCGACACCCTGGTGGCCGCCAGCCGCGGGCTGCAGTTGATCGGCACCACGGACTGGGGCAACGACGGTATCCTGGACTGGCTGTTCCTCAGCGCCAAGTCCGATTCGCTGGTGATCTACTCCCCTGCGGATGCCCGTTACGTGGACAATACGGCCAATGTCGGCCTGAACCGCATCCTGGCCGGAAACGCAGTGGCCGTGAGTGACTACAATAACGACGGACTGCTGGACATATTCGTGCTGAATTACAAAAGCTACAGTTCACTTTTCCAGGGGCAGCCCGGAGGCGGCTTCGTGGACGTGGCCGAACAGGCAGGCGTGGCCCAGGTGAACGACGGGATAAGCTGCGCCTGGGGCGACTACGACAACGACGGGTACAAGGACCTGGTGATAGCCGGGATAAACCTGCCCAGCAAGCTGTTCCGCAACAACGGCAACGGCACGTTTTCCGACAGCTCGAAAATCCTGGGTCTCGACCAGTCGGGACGCCAGCGGGCCACCTCGGTCTGCTGGGGGGATATCAACCGCGATGGCTGGCTGGACCTTCTGGTGGGCAACTATGACGGGGCCAACTGGCTGCTGGTCAGCCAGGGTGGGCGCAAGTTCCTCGACCGCGCCAAGGATTTGGGCCTCACCGATTCCTACAAGACCGAAAGCGCGACCCTGGTGGATGTGGATGCCGACGGCTGGCTGGACATCGTGGCGCTCAACGATGAGGGCCCGGTACGACTGCTGATGGGCTCGGATAAAGGCTTTACCGACGCCACGGCATCCAGCGGCCTCAACGTCGGCTCCACCTTCGCCAAGTTCGGCCAGAGCCAGAGCTGGGGCGATTTCAACGGCGACGGTTACCCGGACCTGTATGTTACGCGCGCGCAGGATGTTGACGCGCTCTACATGAATGTGGGCAAGGGCACCGGGCCGCGTTTCGACCGCAAGTTCTCGGACTATGTGGACGGCCGCTACGGCCGTCTGGCCAGCGCCATCGCCGACCTGGACGAGGACTGCCGGCCCGATCTCCTGATCGCCCGCACCTCGGTGTTCGGCTTTTTCAGCGGCAGTTCCGGCGACCTGTTTTTCTCCAACACCGGCCAGTACCCCAACCCGGGCGCCGGGACCAAAAGCACCGATGACGCGGGACTGCGCCGCGCCGCCGACTCCAGCCTGCCCGTGCCGGCCGACTACGACGGGGACGGCGATCTGGACGTGCTGTATGTCAACTACCTTCCGGACAACCCCTCCGACCTGTTCCACGGCAGCCAGCTTCCGCTGGGCTATTCCGAGAACAAGGGATTGTTCCAGCGGAATCTTGCTCTCAAGCTCAAGCGGGACAAGCGCAGCCTGGTAGGCACGCGCGCCATACTGTACGTGGGCGGCAAAGCCTGGCTCCAGACTATCTCCGGCGGCGGCGGACGAATCCAGAACAACAGCACGCTGCTCTGGTCCATCTCCCAGAACGGTTACGCCGACAGCCTGGTGATCCTCTGGCCGCAGAAAACCCGCCAGTCCCTGGCCGGCCCCCTTCTGCCCGGAACGCTGGAAGTGAACGAGGACAACCAGAACGGGCCCGCGCTCAAGCTGCTGCCCGCCGCGGACGGCACCCCGGTAACAGGATCAATTAACTCGACATCCAGGACCTTGGATGTTAATTTGGAGGTGCACGACCTCAGCGACGTGAAATGGGTCCGGATGATTTTCGGCGATGCGGATTCCACACGCGTGGACACGGTATACGGGCAGTCGCAGGGCAGCAATATCTGGAAAATCACCCGTCGCGCCCCGTTGCCCGAAAGAACGCAGCGTTTTTATTTCGAGGCGGCCGACATTTTCGGCAACCAGTCGCGCGACCCATCCAGCGGAACATATTCGCTGAAAAACGCGGCCACCGGTTACCGTGGTGATTTGAACCACGACAACGTGGTCGATGTCAACGACCTGCTGCGGCTGACACAGATAATGAACCCGTCCGGCACACTTCCCTCCGAGGCCGATAAAGCGGCTGCGGATCTGAACCAGGATGGGAGAGTCGACAGCCTGGACCTGCTCGTGATACTCCAGTTGATGGCGCGCTGAATTCCCGGCGATGAGTCGCCGCAGTCATTCTTTACTGGACCTGACACGGGTGGCAGGCTGTATTATTAATTCGTGCAGCACCCTCAGGGTACACCATTGAACGAACAAGCGGTTCCCGGACGCTGCGTGTGCATAAATCAAAACTCTGCATCATCCTGACTCTGCTTTTCATTCCGCTTTCCGCCTGTGAGCGCGCGGAAAAGCCGGAAAGCCGCACCCTTGTTTTCGAGGTCCAATCCACGGACAGTCTTTCTGTCAGCGGCAGCTATTCGACCGATGGCACAGCATACCGTTTCAGTTGCCCGGGCGGAGCTTTCCTGCCCGCCTCCTCCTGGCAGGCCGAGGACTCGATCTACAGCCCCTCCCTGCTCCAGGTCCGAATCAGCCTTCTGGGCGAACTGATCCCCTCCCTTGAGAACCCCAACGGATACCAGGTCCAGACCCAGTTCGAGCTGGAGGGCGGCACGATCCTGGTCGAGCACACCAACCAGGCCCAGCTCGTAGTCACTCCGGGCGCGGACTCCCTTTATGCCGTGCGTGGCGAGGGGATCGTTTCGGGAGGCTCCCTGGACGGTCAAACCATATCGGGGTTCTTTCACGAGGAAAGCACGTACCGGATAGAAATTCCGGAGAACGGCTCGCAGCAGGCACGGATTAAGCAAATCAACTGCCGGTACGAGCTGGTGGTTGATTTCTGAGCCGCGCCGGGCGATATTGTTAATTTACGGAAATCCAGCTCATCCAAAGTTCTGCGACAGCCCGGACATGACTCTTTCCCCCAGAAGAAAACATAGTTCCCTGCCTGTCATGACATTCCGCCACGCGGTAATGCTGGCAGTCATTTTGTTTCCTCTCCTTGGTCCGTGGGCCGGCAACCTCCGGGCGATGAGTTTCTGGCGCAAGAACGACCGCAACACCTTTATCCGCAACATTCAGTTCAATTTCAACATCCCCAGCGCACGCGCGGTCGGGCTGGGCGGCGCCTTTGTCGCCACGGCGGATGACGCCACGGCGGGGATGGCCAACCCGGCCGGCCTTACTGTGCTCACCACGCCGGAAATCTCCCTGCACTACAAGGTAAGCCGCTTCGGCCACACCGAGAACACCGGCACCCAGGACGAACACGACCTGACCCACCGTTTCCACAACGATGTCGGCAGCCAGAGCTACCTGTCTCTGATTTTCCCCTCCGACCGCTTCGCCGTGTCGTTCTACCGCCAGGAGCTGATCAATTTCCAGAGTTCTTTCGAGGCGCCGGGATTCGGCCAGCCGGATGCCCCGGTGCCGGCGGATTTCGAGCCGGGCAACAAGACTCTCAGTGACATCCAGGTGAACAACTGGGGCGCGGCCCTGGCATTCAAGCCCTTGCACAACCTGTCCATCGGGGTGACCAATATCGTCTCGACTCTGGAGTTCAGATTCTCGGAGCAGCTTTTCCAGCGCAGCCAGGACAACCGTCCGGTGCGCTTTTTCAGCGTCACCTCCAACTCCAGCGACACCCGTTTCAGCCTGAACGTCGGGGTCAAGTACCAGCCCGCCCAGAATCTCAGCCTGGGCGCGGTATACCGCAGCGGGCCGCGGTTCCATATCCTGAACAACATCGAGGACGTGGGGGAGAATTCCAGCAGCGCGAGTCTTAGCCAGGCCGATCAGCGCCTGGTGTTCAAGGTGCCGGATGTCTACGGTTTCGGGGCCTCGTGGCAGATTCGCGACAACCTGTCCCTCTCGGCCGACATTGTCCGGGTGGAATACGCCGACCTGATCGCCGGGTTGGACCGCAACCTGAACGAGGACGACATCGCGGTGTACCAGGAGGATTTCCCCTATGCCCGGTTCGTGGACGGTGACGGGAAACAGGACCTGGTGCTCAAGGATGCGACCGAGTTCCATCTGGGAGTGGAATACTCGCTCTTCATGGACCGCTGGCAGATGCCGCTGCGGCTTGGTTTTTTCACCGACCCGTCACACACCGTGTACACCACGGTGAACGACGAGGCGCTCAAGCGCCTGTTCCCCCGCGGACGGGATGACCGCCACGTGACTTTCGGCACCGGGGCGGTGCTGAGCAACAAGATTCAGATCGACGCGGCGGTAAACATTTCGCGCAACATCACCGAGGCCCTGCTTTCCGCCGTGTTTCGCTTTTAGGACTGACCATGCCCCCCCTTTTCCGCATAAAGAGTCTTCTGCCAGTCCTGGTCCTGCTGTTCGGGCTGGCCACATCCGGCCGTCTGGCGGCCCAGGACACCTGGTATGCCGCCTATGGCCGCGCCATGGACGATATCGCGGCCGGGCGCTGGCAGGAGGCCGTGCAGAACCTGGACGCCGCCCTGCAATTGAAACCCGGGCCAGAGGTCAATGCCCGCACCTACGGCAACTGGCGCCCGGATTACCTTCCCCACTACTACCTGGGACTGGCCTGGTTCAACCTCGGTCAGTACGAGAAAGCCCAGGCCGAGTTCAACCTGTCGCTCCAGGCTGGAGCGATCCTGCACGCGCCTGAGCTGCATGAGGCCATGCTCGGGTACATGCGCTCGGTGGATGAACGCCTGGAAAGCGGACGTCAGGAGAAGCAGAACCAGGAGCACGTGAACGCGGAGATCGAACGCGCCCTTGAGTTCGAGCGCCAGGGGGATCTGGAGGAAGCCAGGAACAGGCTGGAAACCGCCATGAACCTGGACCCGGAAAACGAGAAAGTGAAAGAGCACCTGCGCCGGGTGACGGACTCGATCCATCTGCAGGATGAGCGGTCCCGCCAGCAGCAGGTGGAACGCCTTCTGAGTGGCGCCACGCGCGCCCTGGAAAAGGGCGTTCTGGAGGCGGCCCGCGACAGCGCCGAGCGCGCCCTGGCTCTTTCTCCCCTGGATACGCGCATTCTGAGCCTCCTGCAGAAAATCGATCAACGCAGCCGCCAGCTCTCCGCAGCCGAGGACAACCGACTTCTTGCAGCGGACAGCCTGATAACCCTGGGCCGCCGGAACCTGGAGCAGGGCCGTCTGACCGAGGCCGGCCGCGACCTTCGTCGTGCGCTTCAGCTCGACCCGCGTAACAGCCAGGCCCGCCAGTACTCATTCCGGGTGGACAGCCTGATCGCAGCCCAGGCCCGCGTACAGAGGCAGAGCGAGCTGATCCAGGAAGCCTCGTTCCTGCTGGAGCGCGACTCCCTGATCCATGCCCGCGACCGCCTGATACGCGCCCGGGAGCTGGGTCCCGACCCGCTCGTGGACAGCCTGATGAGCCGGATCGAGCAGCGCCTGGCCGAGCGCGAAAGGCTGAGCCGCGAACAGGAGGCCCCCCAGCTGGTGCTCAACCTCCCTTCCGATTCGACCCGGCGGGTCACCCGCCCGGAACTGACTCTGATCGGCACGGCCTACGACAAGGACGGGCTGGGACGGATCGATCTGGTCCTGAACGGGAATGCCCGGCAGGTATTCCCTGAGAGAAGGAAAACCGGACGCTCCGACAGCAGCCGCCTGCGCTGCTCGTTCGAGGAATCGGTGCATCTGGACGAGGGCGTCAACCGGATAGAGATCACCCTGTACGACCGCCTGAACAACTCGTACTCGGAACAGCGCACGGTAGACTATTTCCCGCCGTTCTGGCGCAGCCGCGCGTTCCTGGCCGGCTGGCTGATCCTGATCATCCTGTCCGGAGGCG
>CAYLSM010000112.1:0-13961 GCA_964386505.1 uncultured Gemmatimonadales bacterium | reverse complement strand
GCCCTCGCGCTGCTGCCTAATGACCGGCAAGCACACCGGGCACGCCTGGGTGCGGGGCAATATCGCGGTCCAGCCGATGGGCCAGTTGCCCCTTCCTGCGGGCGAGACCACGGTGGCCGACCTGCTCAAGGCCCAGGGCTATTCCACCGGTCTGGTCGGCAAGTGGGGCCTGGGCAGCGTGGGTAACGTGGGGCACCCGAACCTGCACGGCTTCGACTACTTTTTCGGCTACCTCTGCCAGTCGCACGCGCACAACTATTATCCGGAGTTCCTGTTCCGCAACTCGGAGCGTGTGCCCCTGCCCGGTAATAAGGTGCCGGACGCCCGCCCGAACGGCTCGGGCGAGGCCACGGAGCGCGGGACATACACGCCCGATCTGATGATCGACGAGGCGCTCTCTTTCATCCGCAAGAACAAGGACAACCCTTTCTTCCTTTATTTCGCCAGCACGATCCCGCACGCCAATGACGAGGCCGACGGGCACGGGATGGAGATCCCCTCGGACGAGCCCTACTCCGGCCGCGACTGGCCGCAGAACGAGAAGAATTTCGCCGCCATGGTCACCCGTCTGGACAACGACACCGGAAAGATTGTGGACCTGCTGGATGAACTGGGCCTGTCCGGCGAGACCCTGGTCTTTTTCACCAGCGACAACGGCCCGCACCGCGAGGGCGGGCACGACCCTGATTTCTTCGGCAGCCGGGGCCCGCTGCGCGGGATCAAGCGCGACCTGTACGAGGGAGGAGTGCGCGTGCCGATGATCGCGCGCTGGACAGGCCATATCGAGCCGGGCCGCACAAGCGCCTACCCCTGGGCGTTCTGGGATTTCCCGTCCACGGTGGCCGCGCTGACCGGGGCAGCCGCGCCCGCGGGCACCGATGGGATCAACGTGCTGCCGGAGATTCTTGGCCGGCCGCAGCCCGCGCACCCACCGCTCTACTGGGAGTTCCACGAACGCGGGTTCGACCAGGCTATCCGGGACGGCCAGTGGAAAGCCGTGCGCCACGGCCTGGCCGGGCCAATCGAACTGTACGATTTGAGCGCGGACCTGGGTGAGACAACCGATGTCGCCTCCGCCAACCCGGAGGTGGCGGCGCGCATGGAGGCGCTGTTCACCGCCAGCCGCACCGAGAGCGAGAAGTTCCCGGTGAAAGAGCCCTGAGCCTGGACAGGTGTCACCACGCGGGTGACAGACAAGCCGCCCGCGTGGCGGAGCAAATAGCCGAAAGCAGGGACAGCCGGGCTTTCCGGACGGTTGTCCCTGCCGGGCACGCTCGTTGCATGGCTCCCTTACACGACCCGCCACGGACCCTTGTCCTCCCCCCGGTGTCAGTCGGATGCGTCCATCCAGTCTCAGGAGGGGTAATGCGTCTTGCCCGCCGCTGTGCCAGCCTTCTCGTCGCTTCTGCGATACTGTTCGCCCTGGTTTGCCTTTCACCTGTTTCAGCACAGGAAATCAATGTCAGTGCCGCTCCGCGTCTGTTCCCGGTCCAACGTAACGGCCGCTGCGGCTACATCGACAGTACGGGTGCCCTGGTGATCGGCCTGCGTTTCAATCATGCGCAGGATTTCAGCGAAGGGTTGGCCGCAGTCAGTCTGGACGGCAAATGGGGCTATATCGACCGCTGCGGGGCGCTGGTCATCCCGCCGCAGTTCAAGCTGGCCTATTCGTTCAGCGACAGCCTGGCCCGGGTGGAAACCGGCGCGGGGGACTTCATTCGTTTCACCGATCATACCGGCAAAGTGGTCGTGGAGGCGTTGGCGGTCCAGGCCTGGTCCTATAGTGGGGGACTGCTGCCGGTGCAGATGGAACTCCTGGGCCAGGGGCTGAAGTGGGGTTATTTAGACAAGTCCGGCCAACTGGTGATACAAGCACGGTTCGATCAGGCTCATCCTTTCAGTTGTGGACTGGCTCTGGTGAAAGAAGGGGATGCATACAGCTTTATAGACAAATCCGGTAAGACAGCGATAAAGGGCCGGTTCGAGGAAGCTTATCCTTTCAGGGATAAGTTGGCCCTGGTGCAGGTGGGTGGAAAATGGGGCTGCCTCGACACGGCCGGAGCATTCGTCATCCCCCCGCACTACGACCGCCTTGGCATGTTTTACGAGAGCTGGGCTGCGGCGCTTTCTGTTGGTAAATGGTGTTATCTGGGCCGGGACGGCCGCGTGGCACTGGACCTGGGGAACCGTCCGGAGCTGACCGTGTGCCATTCGTTCAGCGAGGGCCTGGCGCCGGTGACGACTGCGGGCGGCTGGGGCTTCATCGACAGAACGGGTAAGCTGGTGATCCCGGCTGACTTCGTGGAGGCGCGCTCTTTCAGCGACGGCCTGGCTGCGGTGCGGGTGGGTGACAAGTGGGGCTTCATCGACCGGGAGGGCCGTATGGTGATCGATCCGCGTTTCGCCGAGCCGCTGCGCTTCGGGGATGGCCTGGCCGAGGAACGCTACCTGGACCGGGTGGGCTACATCGATAAGAGTGGGAAGTGTGTCTGGGAGGTGTCGCGGTAGGGGCTTAATAATCAGCAGGGGCACGGCGCGCCGTGCCCTCACTGTCCTACTGCCCCGGGATGAATTCTTTCAGGCCAAGTTCGTATTGAATTTCGTATCCGGATTCTGTCCCGCTCCAGCCGTCGTGCGCACGGTAATAGGACAACCCCTGGCCGGAGCTGAACAGAATGGAGATGTCAGGAATGTACATATCCTCCCGGTTGAACGCCGGCAGATCGGGGCAGAAGAAAATATTATATGCGAACATCTCCCCATTGCGGTGCTTGCGCTGATCGAACAGTACTTTCTTGCCATCCAACTGCAGCCACACCTGCTCCGGGCCGACCTCCAGCCGGAACGTGCGCACTATTGTTGTATCCGCGTAGACATAGGTCGTATCCAGGTTTTCCGCCTCAGGCTCATAATAATGTCTCGATATGACATGCTTGGTCTGGCCGGTGATCTGGAAAGTTTCGGCCAGCTCGAAAATCCGGCTGCCGGAAACCGGGCCGTCCGCCGCGCTCAGCACCCGCAGCTCGACCGTGCCGTGGCGGGCGTAGTCGTGTGAATAGTAGCTGATCGTATAGCTTTCCGACCGCACGTAATCCGAATAGCTGAAATCGTAGCGCCAGCGCGCACCGGGCTTGAGCGGCATAACCTCGTAGAAATCCACATATTGATATATGTAGACCAACTCTCCCTGTTTCAGGGCGCGGGCCTCCTCCGCGCTGGTTGCGGTGCCCAGGCTCTGGCTGACCTGATGATGATTATATGAATAATAGAAAAGATGGATACAGCAGTATGCGCCGTTGCTTTTCAGGATCAGGCGCTGCTCCGTATAATCGGTCTCGATGGCGGCGATCTCCCATTCCTTGCCGTTTAGCTCGATACGACTGCCGTGGAGCGAGATGTCCAGGCTGTTGTCGTCGCTGACCCAGTTGCCGTCCGGAATCGAGGCACCCTTGTCCTGAACCCAGGTGCCGCGCAGGACCATGCGGCGGCTTTCATCCAACACCAGTCCCGCTATTTCCTCCCGGCTGCCGGCCGAGGAGATGGTCCAGGCGGCTTCGAGCGAGGTCCCATCCAGCGGCAGGATGTAGAGGAGAACGTACCTGGTGGTAGTACGACCGATCGATTCCTGCAGCAGGAGGCGAAACTGGCTGCCGTGGCTGGAGCACTCGGCCACCGCATAGCGGTAATCAAAGTAATGCGTGCTGGCTGAACCCCTGGAGATTGTCACCGAATCCGGCGCTATTCTCAGCAGACTGACCCCCTCATAGAGCCATTCTCCCTCCAGTCCCGAGGGCAGGGCGGCCTCCACCCAGGGGCCGGTCGTGTCTATGCCCGTGGCCTCCGGCTGCGACTGCTGCGGGGCCAGGGGGTTGTCCTTGCCGCAGCCGGAAAGGAGAATTAAGGTGAGCATTGCCAGGAGTGACACATACAGTTTCATCTGAGGTTCCCAGAATGGAATGGATGGGTATATCTGCAGAACGGCAATGAATGTGCCAAATGCTGAAATCTGTTGAAATGGAGATAACGTTGCGGGAAAGGTGCGATGGGAGCCGCTCCGGGCGTTATGGGCAGAACGGAGTGTTTACGTTGGATGGATGACAGGTGGTTCCGGCGCTGAAACAACTGTTACTTATACGATAGCGATTAAGCTGTATCCGGCTGGAGTCTCACCCTCCTCCCGCCCCGGGTCGCGCTCTGGTACAGGGCCAGGATCACAGCCAGGGCCGCGCGGCCGTCACGGCCCGTGCTCAGGCTCGGCTCGCCGCTTTCGAGCTGGCGGATCAGGCCCTCGAAAGCGGCCGTGAAGCCGTTGTTGGGCGTGTAGTCCGGGAATTCGGCCCGCTCCAGCTCGGCGAACCCGCTCAGGCGTCCGCTGGGGCGGGCCAGCCACAGCTCCGGCTGACGGTTGCCCACGCGCAGCACGCCCCGGCTTCCCTGGATTTCCAGCTCGAACGCGAAATACTCCCGCCGTCCGCCGCCCTCGATAAACCCGGTTGCGCCGCTTTCGAACCCAATCAGTCCGGAGGCCGTGTGCTCGACATTCTGCGGGCCGTGGGCGCGTCCGGTCTTGCCGATCACCCATTCCACCGGGCCGCAGAAATAGTTCATCAGGTCGGTCAGGTGGGTCCCGTCGTGGAACAGCGGCCCGCCGCCGAACTGGTCACGGGGCAAAGCGGGCGGCTCGCCCGAGAGCGCCTGACCGAGCACGCTGCGAATCTCGCCCAACTCTCCCGAGCCCACCAGTTCGCGCGCCCGGAAAAAATGCGCCCCGAACCTCCGCTCGTGGCCGATAACCAAGGCCACCCCGGCTCGCTCGCAGGCCTCGACCATGCGGTCGGCGTCCTCAAGCGTAAGTGCAATCGGCTTTTCGCAGTAAATTCCGCGCACCTTGCCAGAAGCTGCGGCGTCCACGACTATCTGCGCGTGCGTGTGGGTGTGGGAGGCGACAGCCAGGATATCGACCCGCTCTTTTTCCAGCAGGTCCAGGTGGGAACGGTACAGAAGGCCCACGCCCCAGTCGCGGCCGAACTCGGCCAGACGCTCCGGGTCGGGGTCGACAGCGGCGACCAGGCGCACCTGTCCGGTGGACTCCAGGGCCCCGGCATGGGTGCAGGGCTTGCCGCGAAGCGGGTCGCGCTCCAGGCGGCAGCCGATCCGTCCGGCCCCCACCAGGGCCGCGGTCAGAAACC
This sequence comes from uncultured Gemmatimonadales bacterium, assembly GCA_964386505.1. Taxonomy (GTDB): domain Bacteria; phylum Gemmatimonadota; class Glassbacteria; order GWA2-58-10; family GWA2-58-10; genus JAJFUG01. The sequence continues at coordinate 8,772 of CAYLSM010000112.1, read as the reverse complement.
GGGCGGCGGCCATAACAGTCAGCGCCCGGAGGCGGGATTGGACGCGGGCTGCACATCCGCCCGGTTCAGGCCCTCTCCGGCGGCCATGTCGCGGGCGTAGACCAGGCCGCGCAGGGCGTGTGACTGCTGCGGGCCGATCTCGGTCCAGGGCTTGAGTGCGGCCAGGTCCTTTGGGTCCACTTTCTCGCCGGAGCGGACAGCACGCAGAAGGTAGTAGCCGCGGCGGCCGACCTTGCGTTCGCCACGCTCAACCTCGGCCGGGACTTTGCGCCCATGGCCGCGCATCTTTTCAGCCAGGCGGATGTCCTGCACCATCAGCCGGAACGCCTCCGGCCCCAGGCTCAGGGCGTGGTCCGGGCCGGGCGCGGCGCTGTCGTAGGTGAAATGTTTCTCGATGATGCTCGCCCCCAGTGCCACGGCCAGGGCCGGGGCAAGCGTGCCCGCGGTGTGGTCCGAGAACCCGCACGGCCGCCGGAACCGTCGCTGCAGGGTATGCATGGCCTGCAGGTTGACCGAATCTGGCGGGGCCGGGTAAGAACTCACGCAGTGCAGAAGGATTATCTCCCTGCATCCGCCGTGACGCAGGGCGCGCAAGGCCAGGGCCACCTCCTCCAGGTCGGCCAAGCCCGTGCTGAGCAGCACCGGCAGGCCGTACTGTCCCAGGGAGGCGAGCAGGGGAAGGTGGGTCATGTCGCAACTGGCGACCTTGAAAGCGTTAACCCCAAGCTCCACCATCCGGGCCGCACCCTCAGCATCGAACACGGTGCAGACAAAGGGGATTCGGCGCTCGGCGCAGGCACGGCTCACCCGGGCCATTTCCTCCAGGCTCAGTGTGTGGCGACGGTATATTTCCCAGACCGCGCCCAGCCTTTCCCGCTGCACCATCGCGTCCGGGTCAATAAGCTGGAACTTGATCAGGTCCGCTCCGGAATCGGCAGCCAGGTGCACCAGTTCCAGGGCCCGCTCCACGCTGCCGTCGTGATTTATCCCCACCTCGGCCATGACCGCGCAGGGGTTGTCGCCGCCCACGCGGACATAGCCGGTATGCTCGTTGCCGATACGGACCTGTTTCATTCAGGAAGCTTTCTCGATCAGGGGTTGCGCCTGGGGGTCGGTGCGGACCTGCACCGTGCGGAGAGCCTTGTCACAAAGGCTTTCCAGCTCGGCGCGGGTGTCCGCCACGGCGATCAGATGGCCGAACTTGCCCAGGTTGCTGGTCGGCTCGCGGTACATGTCGCCCGTCTTGTACATAGTAAATATGTTTTTCACTCCAGGCAAGGCGAGCGCTTTGTCCAGCCCCCGCACTGTGGTGATCCGTCCCGCACGGGGGATTATCGCCCGCTCGGCCGAGACCTTGTTCCAGCGCGGGGTAAGGTCGCCGGGGTGCTCACCCATTGAGATACGGATCGCTGCGCTCATCAGGTCCACCCCGGTGGCATAGGGGTAGGTGAACCCGCTCATGAACCCGCCCGAAAGCCGCGCGGCCAGTTCGCCGATCATCGGTCCCTGCGGGGTGAGCTTTATATCTCCCTTTGCCGCGCCGATATCGATCCCCAGAGCGCGGATACCCTGTTTCATCACCCGCACCGCCTCGTTCAGCACCTTTTTGGGCAGTGCGGAGGGCATGGTGTGGCCCAGCTCGATGAAATAGGGCGCCCCCTGGATGATGCGGTCGCCGATCCCGGTGATCTCGACATGCCCGTTCCAGACCAGGGCGTCGATGGACAGCTCGGGGCCTTCCATGTATTCCTCTACCAGCAGCATTCCGCTGACCGAGGCGCGGCGGGCCTCGGTGAAAGCCTGGTCCAGATCGGAGCCACGGGTGAGCATCTGCACCCCGCGCGCGCCCATGTTGTCGGCGGGCTTGATCACGCAGGGGTAGCCCAGACGGCGCACCGCGCGGCGCATTTCCTCACGGGTCCAGACATAGACGAACTCGGGCGAGGGCACCCCGTGCTCCTTGAACGCCCGGCGCATCTTGACCTTGTCCGTGGCCCGCTCGGCCACATCGTAGCGGATGCCCGGCAGTTCCAGAGCCGCGGCCACCGCACTGACCGTGCGGCTGGCATCCGTGCCCACGGTGAGCACGCCGCGGATCGGCACCCCGGCGGCGATCCGCCGCGCCGAAAGCACGTTGAAATCCACGTTGCGCGTGCTGACCTCCAGGGCGATATCGGCCAGGGCCAGTCCCGGCGCACGGGGATTGTAGTCGGTCACGACAGTGAGAAGCTCCATCTTCTTCGCTGCCTCGATCAGCGGGATCTGCATGATTCCGCCGCCGATGATGATCACACCCGGTCTGTCCATGGCGGGCTTTCTCCCTTTTGCGCGCGGCTTTCCGTCCGCGTCAGGGGGTACGTATAATCCGGCCGTCTTGCGCCGGTGTTGATTGTCAGTTGCCGAACACTTTCTCTCTGCGCGCGCTTTCCAGATAGGCCATGGTTCCGGCCAGGCGCTCCACACCGCGTCCGTCCACCAGCGCCGCCCCGGCCCGGGCCAGCCCGACCCGCAGTACCGGGTCCTCGACCAGTTGTTCCAGGGCGCGGAAAATGCGCTCGCGGTGAGCGGGGTCCTCGGGCGGCGGCACCAGCGAAAGGCTGGCCCTCAGGGCGAAACGCGCCGCATTCACGTACTGCTCGCGGTGCTGCGGCACTACCAGAACCGGCAGCCCCACACAGAGGGCTTCCAGCATGGTCACCCCGCCGCTGACCACGGCCAGCTGCGCCTCAGAGAACACCTCATCCAGGCAGCGCAGGCCTTGAAGAACTCGCAACTCGTGATAGCGGCACTCCAGGCCGCTCGTGTCCACCCCTGGGCCGGCCACCAGGCTGACCCGGAAATCCCCCTCCACCCGGTCGAGCTGGCTCAGTACGATCCGGGTGAGTCCGGCCGGGTCGGAGCCGCCCAGGCTCACCACCACCTCGCGGACAGCCTGAAGACGCTCGATTTCGGGCGTGCGGCACAGACAGGCCGCGGCGCGGGCATAGCGCGGGTCGAGCAGGGCCCAGTCCGGGCCGAAGCCGCAGAGCGGCTTGCCCCGGCAGCCCGCCTCCTCGCTGCCCGGCCAGATATGGCCGTCGATCAGGATATGTGACTCGCAGCGTCCGGTCCCGCGGTCCTCGAGGTCCACCACGAAAAGCCCGGCCTGGGTCAGGGCACTTACATATTCCAGGCTGTTGTCACGCCGGTCGAGGAGAACGAACTGGGCGCTGTCGGTTATGCACAGATCGGCCAGAAGGTCGGCCTCCTCCTCCGGGCGGCAGGAGCGGGGAAGAAACGTGGCTTCCAGGGCACGCTCACCGAAAAAGCGGCGGGCCAGCGGGTCCTCGCGGCAGACCAGACGGCTGCGGCCGGGGGCCAGGTGGGACGCCAGCATGGCGCAGCGGGCCAGGTGCCCCAGGCCCAGGCTGCGCGAGCCGTCGCAGCGCAGGACAACTTTCTCTGTCAACGCGATCTCCATCGGTCCTTCTTTCAGGCCACGGCGCTCACCACGGCCGGCCGCCAGTTTTTCTGGGTCACGTGGCCGTTCAGGGCCGCGAACTCGGGGTTCTCCCGCAGGAAACGCACCGCGCTGGAAAGCTTGACGCAGTGGCCCGGACGGTAGAACTCATCGTAGATCAGGCGCATCAGGGTCAGGTCCTCCAGCGTGTCCACGGTCAGGCGCAGATGCGGGGCGGCCAGGTGTCCTGGAGCAGAGAGACGCAGCACGCGGAAATCCGACTCGTGCTCGTAGAGGTAGGTGGTCACGTGCTCGCGGTGGTAGTCGCGCTTGCCGAAACGGTGAAGGATGTCGAGAAGCGAGGTGGGGAATACCTCGGCGCTGCATCCCAGGGGCAGTCCGCTCGTGCCCACCATGTCCCAGCATCCGGTGCGGCACTCCTCGATGCATCGCTCCAGCATGGGGATGTCGATCAGGGGGTTGTCGCCGGTCACGCGGATCGTGATCGGGGCCGGGAAACGCCGGGCCGCCATGTAGAACCGCTCCAGCACGTCCCAGGGGCTGCCCGGGCAGAGGGCGGCCCCGCACTCGTTCGCCAGCTCATCGAACAGGTAGGCCTCGGCCGCAGGCACGGCCAGCACCACGCGGTCCACCCCGCGCGTGGAATGGAGGCGCTCGATCACATGGGCCAGCAGCGGCTGACCGCAGATATCGGCCATCACCTTACCCGGCAGGCGCTCGCTCTGCATCCTTGCCTGGAGAATCGCAATAACCTCGTCCATGGTTATTTCTCCGCGTTGAAGTAGATGCTCATCGGCACCTTGCGGCGCTCGTAATTGGCGGTGACATCCACGGCGCTGCGGAACCCGGCCTCCAGAAGGGCCGCGCGCAGGGCCGCGCTGTCGAACATCGTGTAGTGGAAATTGCCGCTGTAGTCCTGGCCGCCGTACAGGCGGTTCCGGGACTCGGTGTACTCCAGCCAGCCCTCGACATAGCCGTGGGCGATATAGCCCAGGTTCGGCGTGATGATATGAATCCCTCCTCCTGGGCGCAGCACGCGGCGCCACTCGGCCAGCACCGCGCCGATAGTGGCGTAGGGGAAATGCTCGATGATGTGGCTCGCCAGGAGCTGCTCCACCGAGTTGTCGGCAAAGGGCAGCCGCTCGATCCGGCAGACCAGGTTCGTGGCCGGAAGGATACGCTCATCGCAGTGCAGGAAGCCCTCATAGGGCCGCTCACCGCTGGCCAGCTCCACTTTCATTGTCTTTCTCCACTCAGAAACGCCGCCGGTGTTCCGCAGGGGGCGAAACAGTCCAGATAGCGCGCGAACACGGTCTCCACGCTCACCCGCTCCAGGCAGTCCTGCATGTGATCACACTGGTTGAGCGGGCAATCCGGGCTGCAATCAAGGGTCTCGTACACCAGTTCCACCCGGCTGCCAACCGGGCGCCAGGCCCACTCGTTGCGCGGCGCCCAGACCAGGAGGCAGGGTGTGCCGGCCACGGCCGCGGCCAGGTGCGCCGGGCCGCTGTTGTTGCCGATGAACAGACGGCAGCGGCGCAGGAGCGCCACCAGTCCGGCCAGGCCGAGCTGTCCGGCCAGGTTCAGCGCCGGAGTGCTCATCAGCGACTCAACCCGCGCGGCCAGTGAAATTTCATCCGCACCGTCATAGGTGCGCGCCCCACCGCCCAGAAGCACAACCGGAGCGCCGCTCTCTGCGGCCACACGGTCGGCCAGGGCGGCAAAGCGCTCGGCCGGCCAGTTGCGTTTGGCCGCTCCACTGCCGGGGTGAAGGGCCACCGGGCAGGACTCCGGGCCCAGCCCGGCGGCGGCCAGGATGCTTTCCACCCGGGCCTCATCCGACTCCTGCACGCGGCAGCCGAAACTGTCGGCCGCGGCAGGACGGGGCAATTCAAGGATATCCAGCACGTGCAGGTTGCGCTCCAGGCGATGCTCGCCGGTCAGGTTCGGAATCAGGTGAGCGTACCAGGGGTAATCCTCGCGGCTGTGCCCGAAGCCGATTGTCAGGTCAGCCGAGGCGTTGTGGCTGATCACCCCGGATCGCGGCATGAACGCGAAATCCAGGCAGAGGGCGAAATCGTAGCGTGCGGCCAGCTCACGGACAAACTGGCCCAGCTCCGGCTCGTTCTCCTGACTCTTGGGCAGCGGTACGGCCCAGTCCACCGCAGTGGCGCAGACCCCCAGTTCCTCCAGTGAAGGCCAGAGGAGCGAAACCACCGGGCCGAACCCGGCGTTTTTCAGACCCTTCAGCACCGGCAGGCTGAAAATCATGTCGCCCAGGCCATGAAGATTCAGGCTGAGCACAGCGCCGCGTCTGAGTTCAGGCTTTGGCACGCTTGACCTCCCGCCAGAACCGCCCGGCGCGCAGCATCCAGTTGAGGTTTGACCCTGCCGCGGCCAGGAGCAGGCCAGTCAGGGGGAACCCGGCGGCAAGACCCAGAGCGGCCGCGCCCAGGGCGATCTCGCGCTCGCCGCCCCAGAACGTGGCCCGGCTCAGGAACAGGTGGTCCAGGTGGACCATCGCTCCAGGATGCGCCAGGCGGACTTTTGCAGGCACGGCCTTGAGCAGCGCCATCGCGCTGTAGGCAGCCCAGGCAGCTGAAAGCCCGGCCAGCGCGCCCAGCAAAAGCCCGGCGAGCGGAGTGTTTACCGCAGCGCCGCAAGCGTAACCCACGGCCAGCAGAAGAGCCAGATCCAGACCGGACAGCAGCACCCGCGGCAGGATCGCCCGGGGGGTGCCCTGGACAGACACGCGGAACAGCCCCTCACGGCTGAACAGCAACCAGCCGGCCAGGGCCAGGCCCACGATCTGAGGCGTGGTCAACAGGCCCATGAAATAGAGCGGCAGCGCGGCCAGGCCCGATATGCCCAGAAGACGCAAGCCCGGGCGTTCGCGGCGTGCGGCCCCGCGGGCTTCCAACCGCCGCAGGATCGCGGCCAGTTCGGGCGGTATTCCACCCGGCTCAGGCGCTTTCACGGACAAGGTACTCATCGTACGGCTCCGAAACAGCGGCGCGCCGCACCCTGAAAAGCTGGAGCGACCACCAGAGGGTTTCAGCCACAATCAACAGACTGAGGGTCTGGCGCGGAAAACCCAGCGCCACGCCCAGGGCCAGCACCAGAAGGTAGACATCATGGGTCAAGCCGAATACCATGTTATGCTCGTAGAACCATTTCTCGACCCGGGCCAGCATTCCGCTCGGAGGCGCGGATGCGCGCAGCGCACCCGAGACCAGCAGCGAGTCCATCGCGGTCCAGTAGCAGACATTCGAGACCAGGGCGATGAAGGCCAGCAGCATGGCCTGGCTCTGGCTGCCGCCCGAGTGCTGGATCGACAGGGCGGCTCCAAGAATCAGCGACCAGTCGCACAGACGGTCGGCGATATTGTCCAGCCAGCCGCCGAACCAACTGCCCAGGTTTTTCAGACGGCTCAGCTCGCCATCCACTCCATCCAGCACCGAGAAAGCCTGGGCCAACACTCCGCCGGCCAGGAGGTTCCCCGTGGCCATCAGCCAGGCCGACACCCCGGCCACGGCGCAGTTGAACAGGGTTACGTGGTTGGGGCTGATCGGCAGAGCGCAGACCCGCCGGGTGATCCAGCCGCTGATTTTGCGGTTCAGCAGGCGGCTTACGATTCCATCGCGCGGCTTGGCCACCCGGGCCCAGAGACGTCGTCCCGCCTCGGCCAGGTCGGCCGGGTTGTCGACATCCTGCCAAAGGCAGCCGGTCACCTCCACCGCGCGCATGCGTCCGCTTTCGCACAGCACCCGGACACCGTCGCTCAGGCTGTCTCCGCCGCGGGCCTGGGCGGTCTCCAGTGCCTCGAACAGCGCGGATGTGCAGAGGAACACCCCCGTATCCACGGCGTCGAAATTCTCCAATAGTTTTCCGATGCCGGTAATGCGGCTTTCGGAGTCCAACCGCACCCGGGTGGCGTCCTCCAGGTCGCGCACGCCCGCGATATCGCGGTCCACGGCCAGGGCGCAGCCCTCGGGGGACGCCCCGGCGGCAAGAATGGTTTCGGCCAGCTTGGGCTCGAACAGGTGGTCGCTCATGCTAAGCAGGAACGACTGCTCGCCCACCAGCGCCTCGCGGGCGGCCAGGACCGAGACCCCGTTGGCCCGTTCCCACTGGCCGTTGCGGACAAACCTCACCCGCGCCCGTCCGGCCAGAAGGTGAGTCAGGGCGGCCTCCAGCTCCGGGGCGCGGTAGCCGGTCACGATCACGAACTCCTCGATCGCCCCGCATGCGGACACGATTCGCTGAATCAGCGGCACCCCGCAGACCGGGATGAGAGTCTTGTGGCTTTTCTGTCCCGCACCGTCGAACCGGCTGCCCCGGCCCGCAGCGATAATCAGGGCTTTCATCCGTGCTCCGCCGGGTTGTGGGTGAACCGCAGGTCCGCGGTGAGTTTCCAGGCTTCCCCGGCCAGGCGTCCGGCCTTGTCGGCCAGCTCGAGCGCCGCGGCGGGTGTGGAACCGTTGCCGCACAACCGGTTGACCAGGAGCGAGGCCTTCAGGGCGAAGATTTCACGCTGGCGCACCACCACGCGGCCGAACGGTCCGCCGGTGCCGCCGGCGTCGTTGATCGCCTTGAGATAGCGCGCCATGTTGTCCACCAGTGACTGGAAGCGGCTCAAGTCAGAAGTGTAGTCCTCGGTCACCGGCTCCAGCCTCGGCCTCTCCTCGACGGCGGTTTCCGTACCGGAAACACCGGCGGCACGGGCGCATTCGAGCAGATGGGAGGCCACACGTTCGGCCGCAGCGGCTGCCAGGAGCGTACGGTGTATGTGCAGAAGCTCATCGCGCATAACGTGCGCCGGGTCGCCCGCCAGCTCGATACTGCCGGCCAGGGCCAGGACCAGAGCCTGACGCTCCCGGCGCAGGGCAGCGGCCTCGGCGGTGAGGCGGTCGCGTTCCACGGTAAAATCCGGCGTGGCAGCCGAACCGGCCAGGGAGCACAGTACGCGCAGACTCCAGGCGATGCGGCGGGTGCGTTCCGGGATTTCGCGTATCTCCTCCAGGAAGTCGTCCAGCGCCATTTCCTCTTTCTGCTCGCGGCCCTTGGTGCGGATCAGGGCCATGTCCAGGTCGGCACGGGCCGCGCTCCAGCGCTCCAGGCGGGCCGGGTCCGGACGGCCCTCGGTCAGGAGGGAGGCGGTGGCCTGGGCGGCGAGGGCTTCCAGGCGACCGCCCAGTGCGGCGGGGATTCCGGAAGCAGAACGGAAGAGGCGAGTGTAGGGGAGAGGTGGAGTACGCCGTGTAGAGCGTGGGCGTACACCGATATAGCAGAAAGAAAACAATAATGAGATG
>CAYLSM010000111.1:0-14159 GCA_964386505.1 uncultured Gemmatimonadales bacterium | reverse complement strand
AAACACCCTACTGAACGCCGCGGAGTAACACCAGAGAGCGAATACCGCTCCTCCTTCTCACGGTACTGCTGGTCTGCCGGGCCGGGCAGGCGCGGCTGTGCGCGTTCCAGCCCGTGGCTGCGCGCATGACCGAGCCCCTGCGCCAGGATTTGGTCTACCGCGCCGCGGATGACCTGATCCCGGTGATTGTCTACCTGCACGAGGACCTCGACCTGGCCGGTCTGAGCCACAGCCTGACCCTGGCCGCGGCGGACAAGAAAAAACGCCACAGCGAGGTGGTGGGCGCCATGCTGGCCTCGGCCAGCCAGACCCAGGCCCCGCTGATCGAGTTGCTGAACCAGGCCATGGCCGGCGGGGATGTGACCACGTTCAAGCCGTTCTGGGTCCTCAACTGCATCGCTGTTACCGGCAAGGTGTCATTCCTGGCCGCGCTCTCGGGTCGCGACGAGGTGGAGTGGATGACCCATGACCATGTCTACGTGCGCCGGGACACGGTGGAGCACGGCACCCGGCCGATGTACCTTCCCCAGCCCGACACACTGCGCAAGTACTCCTACCCGATCCGCTCGCTCGGCCTGGACAGGCTCTGGCAGCGCGGCCTGACAGGCAAGGGAGTGCTGGTCTGCGTGATCGATGAGGGCATCGACGGCAAGCACCCGCTGCTCGCCCCCAAGTGGCGCGGCAACAACGGCGGCACGGCCGAGGAAAGCTGGTACGACCCGGTGGAGGGCAGCTCGTTCCCGTTCGATGACGATAACGCCGCGCCCAGCCACGGCACCGGAGTGCTGGGCATAATCGTGGCCGGCGAGCGCAGCCTGGGCGTGGCCTATGATGCCCAGTGGATCGGGGCCAAAGTGTTCGACACCAAGAACCTAAACGATGAAGGCGGGCCCACGACCAAGGACAGCTACCTGATCGCCGCGTTCCAGTGGGCACTTGACCCGGACGGCAACCCGGAGACAGTGGTGGACGTGCCGGATGTGATAAACAACTCCTGGGGCACGGCCGGCGAGTTCAACGAGGATATCTGCCAGCAGAAACTCTGGCTCCTGATCGACCGGATCGAGGCCGCGGGCAGCGTGCTGGTGTTCTCGGCCGGCAACGACGGGCCCGACCCCTGGACCATCGGCTCCCCGGCCAGCCGCGCGCTCAGCCCGGTCAACGCTTTCGCCATCGGCGCGGTGGACTCGACCGGACGGGTGGCCTCGTTCTCAAGCCGCGGGCCCTCGGCCTGCGACTCGGTCAGCATCAAGCCCAATATCTGCGCCCCAGGCTACAAAGTCCCCACTCTCGTGGCCTACGAGCGCAGCGAGATCGTGGTGTTCCAGAGCGGCACCAGTTTCTCGGCCCCCTATGTCTCGGGCATTATCGCCCTGATGAAACAGGCCGACCCGACTCTCACTCCCGACCAGATCAAGAACCTGATCATCGAGACCGCCTCGGATGCCGGCCTTCCCGGCCCGGACTACGCCGCGGGCTACGGTGTGATCAATCCGGACAGCATTTTCTCACGCCTTGCCACCCCGGACCATCCGGTCCTTTTCACCAAGAGAGTGGAGGCGGATGACAGCCGCGCCGGCAACGGCAACGGCTACCTGGAGCAGGGCGAGGAAATCGACCTGCGCGTGCCGGTCTACAACTCCGGCAGCCCGGCCTCCGGCGTGACCGGCCACCTTCGCACCGCAAGCACGGGGATAATCCTCCTGGACAGCACCGCGCTCTACGGCGATATCCCCACCCTGGGCGGGACTACCAACAGCGATGACCCGTTCCGGTTCAGTATCCTGCCCGCGGCAGCCTCGGGCGGCCAGGTGGTTTTCTATCTCGACCTCTATTCCTCCAATATTCTGCTCCAGACCGTGCAGGTGAGCCTGACCGTGGCCCCGGCCGTGGAGGGCGTGGCGGTCCACGACAACGGCACGTTCAGTTTTGGGTTCACCAACTACGGGCAGTTCGGGGGCAATATCGGCCTGTCCGCTGCCGGGGCGCCGCTGCGCTACCCGCATGATGCCCCTTACTCGATGCTCTACCGCGGGGCCCTGGTGATCGGCACCAGCTCGCTGCGTGTTTCCGACGGCGTCTCGGACGATGATTTCGCCCCGGCGCCCGGCGGACCGCTCCAGTTGATCGAGGGCACGCCCCGAGCCGACCAGGTGGGGATCGGCTACATCCAGGAGAAAAACCGCGGCGGCCTGAACGCCATCGGGGTAAAAATCAAGCAGACCAGCCTGGTCTGGCGCAACAGCCCGGACAACAAGTATGCGGTCCTCGAATACACGGTCTATAACCCTTACGAGGCCGACCTGCGCAGTTTCTACATCGGTCTGTACGCCGACTGGGACATCCCGGACTCGATCCCCACGCGGGATGTCGTAAAGTGGAACGGCGCGCTGAGCACCGGCTACATGCTAAATCCCTCGCAGCCGGCTTTCGGCTGCGGCGGCCTGGCCCTTCTGAGCAATGTCCCGCTGGGCGGCCACCGCGCGATCCGCAACTCGCAGTACATCCACTCGGGATATTCCGACCGGGTGGCATTCGGGTTCCTCTCGGGCGGGACTGGCCATGCCGCCACAGATTCGCTGGATGACTGGAGCCAGCTCCTTTCGGCCGGGCCGCTCACCATCCCGGCCGGGGATTCGGTCAAGGTGGCCTGGGCCCTGGTGCTGGGCGATGACGAGGCCGAGTTGCTGGCCAATGTCGCCCGCGCCCGCGACAAGTACAACTCCTCACTGGCCCTGGCCGGAAGCGAGACCGTGGCCCCGCTGGCCTCGCGCCTTCCCCGGGCGTTCAGCCTGGCGCAGAACTACCCCAACCCGTTCAACCCCTCGACCACGATCAGCTACCGGATTCCGGAGGGCACCTCTCCCACGCCGGTGAAACTCAGCGTGTTCGACCTGCGGGGACGCAAGGTGATCGAGCTGGTGAACTCCGACCAGGCCGGCGGCACCTACAGTGTGCTCTGGAACGGCAAGGACTCGTCGGGCCGGCCCGTGGCGAGCGGGGTCTATTTCTACCGCCTTCAGGCCGCCGGGCAGAACGCGGCCAGGAAGATGGTGCTGCTCAAATGACCAGACACTCTCGCAAATACTCGTCGGCGGCCATTCTGGCGGCCCTTGCTCTGGCCCTGGCCACTGGCTGCGGCAGCGACAATAGCACGGTGGGCGTAAGTTCGGACCGGGTGGTCGATCCCCTGCCCCTGACCCTGGGCAACTCGTGGGAGTACTCGCTGCAGCAGGACGCCTATATCGACGTGAAGATAGACGACACTACCTTCATACCGATCCATGTCTCCTCTACCGGCACGCAAACAGTCAACGTGACCCGCACCGAGGCGATCACCGGGGATGAGGCCTACGGCCTGCGCTATTTCCACGTGATGAACTACATTTTCACCACCGGGGCCGACACCACGGTGGAGGTGCACTATTTGGCGCCGCGCGGCGATATGGTGCTGCTCAAGGCCATCGAGTCGGGCTACAACACGGGCGGATTCATCCCTCTGGGCCTGAACGACAAGCCCCAGCCTCAGCGCCTCTACGCCCGGGTGAACCTGGGCGGCGGCACCCGCTACATTCCGCTGGAGAGGCTGGGCCATATCCTGCTCGATCCCGAGCCGGCCGAGGGTGTCTCCTCCAGTGGAAGCACTTCGCTGGCCAGCGACGGCGTGCAGAACCGGGACAACGTGTATTTCTACAATTACGACTACGTGATGCTCTACGATGAGCTGTTCAAGGGCCGTCACTGGATCGCCTCCGCGGCCCAGGGCGTGGGAGGGCTGGAGATCAGCCGCAAGGTGACCAATATCCTGCCCGAGCTGGGCGGCTACGAGGGCCCCATCGCCGAGGTGGAGGAGACCAACTCGCTCATCGAGTCGATCTCCACACTCACCTACAAGCTGCGTTTCTACTATAAGGGCGGCATGGGCGTGGTGCAGGCCGAAATCTACGACAGCGATTTTGATTTCTATATGTATGGTGAGGATGGGTTACCCCAGTACATTGGCAGCGGCACCTGGCAGGTGGTGAAGAAACTGACCGGGCATACGGTGAAGTAAGAACAAAGGGTGGTAAAACAAAAAGGCCGCCTGGCTCTTCTGCCCGGCGGCTTTTTTCTTGTAGGGGCGCACCCGCGTGTGCGCCCGGGCGGACACATGGGTCCGCCCCTACGTTTTCTTATCCCATCTTAGGGGATTGTTGAGGATATATTCCCGAACCGCATTCAAATCCTCGATCTTTCTGACCACATGCTCGTGATAGCCTCGCTGCCATAGCTGCTTTTCAAACGGCGTCCAGCCCAGGTCCTTGACCCCTCGGATGTACGAGTTTGTTGTCATGGTCTTGAACCAGCGCATGATCTGATGTAGGGGCGCACCCGCGTGTGCGCCCGGGCGGACACATGGGTCCGCCCCTACAATTAATACCAGACCGTGAAAATGATCCGGCATCGTGATATGGACATCCGGATTGATATTATCAAACTTGGAAGGCAGTTTGTCCCACCAGGCCCCAACCATTCTCCCGGCAGCGTTCAATTCCAGCGCTCCATCGATGACACTGCCAAACACCGCTCTTTTATGTTGTACACAAACCGTAACGAGGTAAGTGCCCGGAGTTGAATAATCGTATTCAGGCAGCCGCGTGTTTTTCCTTCCCGTTACCATTCAAGGCTCAATCAGTGGTTGATTGATCTCTGCGTGTATCACCTCTTATACCCGAACCTTCTGAGCAAATCTTTCCGGGCTTTCTGCTGCGGCTCCTCCTCCACGCCCAGCGGCGGCTGGCCGTCCACCACCCCCACCACGCCGCGGCCGAGTTCGGTCTCGGCCACCAGCACCTGCAGCGGGTTCGCCGTGGCGCAGAACACCCGGCAGACCTCCGGGCAGGCCTTGATCGCGTTCAGCACGTTGATCGGGTAGCCGTTGCGGATCAGGACCACGAACACGTGGCCCGCGGCAATGGCTTTTGCATTGGCCACCGCGGCCTCAGTCAGCTCCGTGTCGTTACCGTCCCAGCGCACCAGGCGTTCGCCGCTGGCCTCGCAGAACGCGACCCCGAACTTGAGCGCGGGGCCGCTGCAGACCAGGGCCTCGTAAAGGTCTTCCACTGTCTTGATGAAATGGGACTGGCCGATAATGACATTGCTGTCCGCGGGCAGGGATATTTTGACTGGAGTGAGGTTCATCGTTCCTCCGAAGGGTTTGTCAGACCTGGGCCGCCGCCCCGGGTGCATTGCGGCTGCCGGTGTCGCCGCTGTCGGTCCCGTTGCCGCCCTGGTCGAGCGGCCTGCGTCCGCGGCGCTGATGTTTCTTATGGGTGCGGTGGTAGCGGAAAACCATACGCGTGTAGCTGAACGCCGAGGTCGCGGTCAAGAGGATCACCGCCACCTGGAGCTGGTTTATAATCGCGCCCGGCCAGCGAAGGGTGTAGGCCGCGATCAGCAGGGCCACGCTGAACGAGTACAGCTTGCCCCAGATATTCGACGGGAACACGATCTTGTGCTTGCGGATCAACAGCGCTCCGCCGATCAGGATCCAGAGGTCGCGAAGCACCAGCACACCCAGCAGCCAGACCGGGAAACTCCTCAATAGAATGAGGAACAGCATCACCGCGCCCAGGCAGATCTTGTCGGCAATCGGGTCAATTATCTTGCCGAAACTGCTGATCGTGTGCCGCAGCCGCGCCATCCAGCCGTCCAGCACATCCGTGGCCACGGCGGCCAGCATCAGGCCCACCGCCACCCAGTGGCCGGTCTCGCTCTGGCTGAAAAGGCCCCAATAGATAAACGGAAGGAGAAGCACACGCAGGACGGAAAGGAAATTGGAAAGGGTCCAGATGTTGAGTTCGCGGATGCGTGTGTACGGTATCGGCATCCTGTGCGTCAGGCGGCGGGTCTCTCTCTGCTCGGTCGCCATATTAGCGGTTCCCTCGTTCCAACATCTGCCGGGCATGGGCCAGCGAAAGCTCGCTGTCCGTATCACCGCCCATCATGCGGGCGATTTCGCGCGGGCGTTCGGCCTCGGACAGTCGCCTGACCACTGTCTCGGCGCGCCCCTCGCGCGTGGTCTTTTCCACAACCAGATGATCCTCGGCGCAGCGGGCGATCTGGGCCAGGTGCGTGACCACCAGCACCTGGTGCCGCACGGCGATTGCGGCCAGGTACTCGCCCACTGCGCGCCCCACCTGCCCGCCGATCCCACTGTCCACCTCGTCGAACACCATACTCGAGGGGGCCTCGTTCTCGGCCAGCACGCTCTCGATCGCCAGCATCACGCGCGAAAGTTCGCCCCCGGAAGCAACTTTTGACAGCGGCAGCAGCGGCGTGCCGGGGTTGGCGGCGAGCAGAAAAGTAATTCGGTCCGCGCCGCTGGTCAAGTAGCCCGGCCCGTCACCGGTCCCGGCGGACTCCACCGGCTCGAACTGCACGCTGAAACGCGCCCCGTTCATGGATAGCCCGGCCAGCTTTTTCTCCACTTCGGTCTGAAGTCTCACCGCAGCCTCCTTGCGCGCGTCACTCAAGGCCGCGGCTGCTTGGGCCAGCTCGCGCGCCAGGGCGGAGGACTCTGTCCGGAGGTTTTCCAACTCGCCGCTGTCGCGCCCGGCCTCCTCCACCCGCGCGGCGATCCTCCCGCGGTGGACCAGGACATCTGCCAGCGTGGGGCCGTATTTCTTTTTCAGCAGATAGAGCTGGTCCTTGCGCGCACGCAATTCGTTCAGGCGCTGCGGGTCGTGGTCCAGGCCCTGGGCCAGATCGTTTAGGGAGCGGGCCAGGTCCTCCAGGGCGTAGCGTGCGCTGTCGAGCTGCTCGGCAAGGGGCTTCGCGCGCTGGGTCAGGCCGGCCAGGTGTTCCAGGCTGCGGTGCACGAGGCCGAGGCTTTCGAGCGCCGGCAAGGCCCCGCCCTCGGAAGCGGCCTCGCCTCCTTCCAGGGCCTGGAGGCAGATCGACAGCAGTTCCTCTATCTTCTCGGCGTTCTCGTGCAGGCTCAGTTCCTCCTCCAGGGCGGCCTCCTCCTCCGGGCTCGGGGAGGCGGAGTCGATCTCCTGGAGCTGGAAACGGAGCAGTTCCTGCTCGCTGTTGAATGCGGCCAGGGCTTTTTCCAGGGCCTCCAGACGGCGGGTGGCCTGACGGCTGCGGGTGAGAAGGGCCGCGAACGCGGCGCGCCTGTCCACCAATCCCCCGAAAGAGTCCAGAAGTTCGAGCTGCTGCGCCGCACGCACCAGAAGGCGGTTGTCGGCCTGGCCATGGATCTGCACCAGTTCCTCGCCCAGGCCGCGCAGGGTCTGGAGGTTCGCCATCGCCCCGTTGACATAGGAGCGGCTGCGGCCGGAGGAGGTTATCTCGCGCCGGAGCACCAGTTCCTCACCCGGGTCCTCGCCACCGAACACGGCCTCGGCCAGACTGGCGCGGGCGACTCTGTCCAGGCTGAAAAGACCCTCGGCCACGGCGCGCTCGGCCCCGGCGCGCACCAGTTCCGGGGCGGCCTCGCCGCCCAGCAGAAGGTCAAGCGCACCCAGCAGGATCGACTTGCCCGCCCCGGTCTCGCCGGAGATGACATTCAATCCCGGGCCGAACTCCAGGTCCAGCCGGTCAAACAGCACGTAATCGGTCAGTCGGAGCACCTGGAACATAGACAGTCAGGTCCTTTCCCGTTCGCCCCATTTCAACTTGCCGCGCAGACGGGAGAAGAAAGTGCCTTCGAAGGGCTTGACCATCCGGGTGACATGGGCAGCCCGGCTGACATGGATCACGTCCTCCTCGATGATCCGGCTGCTCATCTGCCCGTCCACGGTCAACAGCACCTCTTGGTGCGCGGACATCTCGGTCAGGATGAGCGGGATATCGGAGGGGACGACCAGGGGCCGCACCGCCAGAGAGTGTGGACAGATCGGAGTGATGGCCACGGCGTCCATGGTGGGGAACAGGATCGGTCCGCCAGCCGAAAGCGAATAGGCCGTGGAGCCGGTGGGGGTGGAGACTATCACGCCATCGGCCGGGAAAAAGCCCACCTGGTCGCCACCGGCCTGGATGTTGAGCACTATCGGCCGGGTGCGCCCGCCCTTGTGCAGGACAAAATCGTTCAGCGCGTGGTAGACCTGCTCGCTGCCGTCCGCATGTGACACCCGGGCCTTGAGAACCATGCGCTCCTCGACCGTGAAATTCCCGGCCAGGATACGGTCCAGGCATTCGGGCAGCTCGATGAAAGCGCAAGTGGTGAGGAAACCGAAATTGCCCAGGTTGACAGCAAAGATGGGCACCTGGGTTTCACCCACGCAGCGGGCCGCACCCAGCACCGTTCCGTCGCCGCCCAGGGCCAGCATCAGCTCGGTCCCCCGAGGAAGGCCCTCGCCGTCGATCAGCTCCACCCGGGAGCGGTCCTGGACGAACTCCAACAGGTCGGCATGCACCCAGGGCCTTACCCCGCGCTGGGCGAGCTGATCCAGGCAGAGTGCCAGCGGTGTCGCTATATTCGGATTGTGGAGGTTAGCTTTTAACGCTATGTTCATCGATCCGCGAGCCCAGGGCCTGTTTGACGAAAGTCTGAATCCCGGCCGGGCAGAGTCCCAGCCGTTCGAGCAGCACGCTGCGTTTGCCCACCTTGAGGAATTCATCCGGGACGCCCATGTGCAGGATCCGTCCCGACTGCTCGCCGCGGCCCGCGGCATAGAGCGCCACCTGCGAGCCGAACCCGCCGCGCAGCACGTTCTCCTCCAGGGTGATCACGGTCTCGTAGCTGGAAAGCACGTGCTCCAGCATTGGTTTGTCGAGGGGTTTGACAAAGCGGCAGTTGAACACGCCCGCGCTGATCCCGTCGCGCGCGAGCAGCTTTCTGGCCCAGAGCGCCGGGTGGACCAGGGTGCCCACAGCCAGAAGGGCCACATCCCGCCCCTGTTCCAGCATTTCCCACGAACCGATCTCCAGCTCGCGGAAACGCTGGGAGCGGATCACACCCACTCCGGCGCCGCGCGGGTAGCGGATGCAGAACGGGGCCTTGTCCTGACGGAACGCGGTGTAGAGGAGGTCGCGAAGCTCAACCTCGTCCTTGGGCGCGGTGACTATCATGTTGGGCACCAGACTCATGAACGACAGGTCGAACACGCCGTTGTGCGTGGGCCCGTCATCCCCCACTATCCCCGAGCGGTCCAGGGCGAACACCACCGGCAGATCCTGCAGGGCCACGTCCATTATCACATGGTCGAAAGCCCGCTGGATGAACGTGCTGTATATCGCCACCAGGGGCCGCGCCCCCACCATGGCCAGTCCGGCCGAGAAAGTGACCGCGTGGCCCTCGGCGATCCCGACATCGAAAAAGCGACCGGGCAACTCGCGCTGGAAACGGCTCAACCCGGTGCCATCCGGCATAGCCGCGGTCACGGCCAGGATACGCGGGTTGGACGCGGCCAGTTCCACCGCCGCCTCGCCGAACAGCTCGGAATAGCTGGGCACCTTGGGGGCCACGGTTCCGCCGGTGGCGGTGTCGAACGCGCCGGTGCCGTGGAAACGGGTGGGGTTCTCCTCGGCGTGCTCATAGCCCTTGCCCTTTTTGGTCAGCACGTGCAGAAGCACCGGGCCGTGCATCTCGCGGACAGTCTTGAGGGTGCGCAGAAGCTCGTCCATGTTGTGGCCATCGATGGGGCCGATGTAGCGGAACCCCATTTCCTCGAACCACATCCCGGGCACGAACAGGTTCTTGAGCGACTCCTCCAGCTTATGGGCGAAAGAGCGGACCGAGTCCCTTCCCAGGGGGATACGCTCGGTCAGGTCCCAGATCTCCTTTTTCAGCTTGTTGTAACGCGGGTCCAGGATCAGTCCGTTCATGTAGCGGGTCAGGGCGCCCACATTGGGCGAGATGGACATCTGGTTATCGTTCAAGACCACCAGCAGGTCGTGGCCGCCGGCCCCGGCGTTGTTCAAGCCCTCGTAGGCCAGCCCGCCGGTCAGGGCGCCGTCACCGATCACCGCCACCACCTTGAAATCCTGGCCGGCCAGATCACGGGCGCTGGCATAGCCCAGGGCGGCCGAGATGGAGGTGGAGGCATGCCCCGTGGCAAAGGCGTCGCAGGGGCTTTCCTTGGGATTGGGGAACCCGCTGACTCCACCCTCCTGCCGCAGCTTCCTGAACCCGGAGCGCCGTCCGGTGAGCAGCTTGTGGATGTAGCACTGGTGGCCGACATCAAAGATGATCTTGTCCCGCGGGCACTCGAACACCGAATGCAGGGCCACGGTCAGTTCCACGGCCCCGAGGTTGGGGGCAAGGTGACCGCCGGAGTCGCTGACCACGGAAATGATGTAGTCCCTCAGGCACTCGCAGAGCGTTTCAAGCTCGTCGAGGCTGAGGCCACGGATGTCGCGCGGGCTCTTGATCCGGCCCAGAACTTCCTCGGTCCTGGCTTGCAAGGACACATCCCCCGTTGTATGTGAAAATCCGCGCGCAGGCGGATTAAGAGGCAGACGGAATTATGTCTTAATTTAATCTTTGCCGGGCAGGGCGCAAATTTTTCTTGTTCTTTTTCAAGCCTTTCGGCTGAGAATGAAACGGGCCAGGGCCTGAAGCGTCCCCTCACGGTCGAGCCCGGCCGGGCCGAGCGCGTCGCAGGCGCTCTCGACCGCCTCGGCGGCCATGCGGCGGCTGGCCTCCAGGCCGTAAAGGGCCGGGAAAGTGGCCTTGCCGCGGGCCTGGTCCGCTCCCACGGTCTTTCCCAGAACAGTGAAATCGCCCTCGATATCCAGCAGGTCATCCACGATCTGGAACGCCAGGCCGATCCCCTCGCCGTAGGCTGACAGGGCGTCCAGCGACTTGTCCTCCGCTCCGGCCAGATGCCCGCCCAGGGTGCAGCTTACCCGGATAAGCGCCCCGGTCTTGTGGGTGTGGATGTAGTCCAGGGTGGCGCGGTCCACCTCGCGGCGCTCACTCTCCAAGTCCACCACCTGCCCGCCGATCACACCGCCGCCTCCCACGGCCGCAGCCACCTCGGTCACGGCCCGGGCCCGGCTCGCGGCGGACAACCCCAGCGCGGCCGACTCGCGGCTCAGCACACCGAAAGCCAGGAGCAGAAGCCCGGAGCCGGCCAGGGTCGCGCTTCGCTCCCCGAATCGCCGGTGGCAGGTGGGCAGCCCGCGCCGGAAATCGTCGTTGTCCATCACCGGCAGGTCATCGTGGATCAAGGTGTAAGTGTGGATCAGTTCCAGGGCGCAGGCGGCGCGATAGAGGGAGTCGCTCTCCTCAGGGCCGCCGCAGGCACGGTATGCGCTCAGAGCCAGCACCGGGCGCAGTCGTTTTCCTCCGGCGGCCAGGCTGTAGGCCATGGCCTCGTGCAGGCTGTCCGTATCGGCCGGGACAAGCTCTTTCAGCACCCGGTCGACCCGGGTTTTCTCATTTTTCAGATACGCCTGGATGTCCAATTTACGCCCTTCCCTCATTCCAGATCGTGCAGCTCGAAACGTCCCTCGAGGGTCTCAATCAGTTTCTGAACCTTCTCCTCGGAGGCCAGAAGGCGCTTGCGCGCCTCCAGAGCGTCATTCACACCCGAGTTGAACAGGCGGATTGCCTCTTCCAGCGGAAGCTGCTCATCCTCCAGCCGGCCCACTGTCTCCTCGAGGCTGTTGCAGAGCTGCTCGAAACTCTTCTCTTCTTTTTTCGGCATGGCTTACTGCTCCTGAAAACGGTCCGACTGCAACCGGGCGCTCACCCGGCCTTGCTTGTCCGAGTATCCTCGCTGTCGCGTTTCACACCCTCCACCCGGCAGTCCAGGCTGCCGCGCGCCAGCAAAACCGAGAGCCTGTCCCCCACCTCGACCGTGGCGGCATCCCGCACGATCTGTCCCTCCGGAGTGCGCGCCACGGCGTAGCCGCGCCCCAGCACCGCGGCCGGGTTGAGCGCGCTCAGGCGCTCCTGGAGGCTGCTCCAGCGCACGCGTGACAGGTCCAGGCTGTGACGGGCGGCGCGCTGAAGGCGCAGGGCCAGGGCGGAGTTACGGTCGCCGGAGGCGCGCAGGGCGGCACGCAGGCGCTGCGGGGACAGGGATCGCTCCAGCTCGTCCAGGCGCTGATGTGCATCCGCCAGGTGCCCGCTGCCCGCCCGCACCAGGCGGCGGCCCAGGGTCACCACGCCCGCCTCCAGCTCCGCAGCCACCGGAACGGCGTATTCCGCGGCAGCCGAGGGTGTGGGTGCGCGCAGGTCGGCCACGAAATCGGCGATAGTGAAATCGGTCTGGTGTCCCACGGCGCTGATCACCGGCACGGGGCTATCGAAAATGGCCCGGGCCACGGGCTCCTCGTTGAACGCCCAAAGGTCCTCGGCCGAGCCGCCCCCGCGCCCGACAATCAGCACATCCGCGCCGCCCCAGCGCCCCAGGGCCCGCACCGCCGCGGCAACCTCGGCGGCAGAGCCCTCACCCTGCACCCGGGCCGGGGCCAGCACGATACGCACCGAGGGGCAACGCCGCCGCAGCACGGAGATTATGTCGCGCACAGCAGCCCCGGTGGGCGAGGTCACGACTCCCACACAGGACGGGAACTGCGGAAGTGGGCGTTTATGCTCCTCGTCGAACAGGCCCTCGGCGGCCAGGCGCGCCTTGAGCTGCTCAAAGGCCAGTTGCAAGGCCCCTACTCCGGCCGGCCGCAACTCACTGACTGTCAACTGGTACTGCCCGCCCGGCTCGTAGACCGTAAGCAGACCGCGGGCCATCACTTTCTGACCGTTCTCGGGACGGAAAGCCAGGGCCTGGTTGTACTGGCGGAAAAACACCGCCCGGAGCGCCGCCCCGGAATCCTTGAGCGAGAAATACATGTGCCCGGAACCGTGGTGCACGAAATTGCTGAGTTCGCCCTCGACCCAGAGCGGCGGGAAAGAGCCCTCGATCAGCTCCTTGACCTCGCGGGTCAACTCGCTCACGCTGTAAATATGCAGGTCCAAGCCGGGTCACTCTTTCCGGCTCAGGGCCAGTTCCGCCGAGCGGACCGTGTTGGCCATGAGCATGATGATTGTCATCGGGCCCACTCCGCCGGGCACGGGGGTGATCAGCGAGGCCACCTCGCGGGCGCTCTCGAAATGCACATCCCCCACCCAGCGGTAACCCTTGGGGTCGGCGGGGTCGTTGATCCGGTTGGAGCCGACATCGATCACCACAGCGCCGGGCTTGAGCCAGTCGCCGCGGATCAGCTCGGGCTGGCCGATGGCCGCGATCAGCACATCTGCGGTGCGGACCATGCCGGGCAGATCGACCGTGCGGCTGTGGGCCACGGTCACGGTGGCATCCGCGCCCTCGGCTTTCTGCAGCAGCATGTTGGCCACGGGCTTGCCCACGATATTGCTGCGGCCGACCACCACCACGTGCTTGCCCCGCAGCTCCACTCCGCTGCGGACCAGCAGCTGCTGGATACCGGCCGGGGTGCAGGGCTTGAAACCCTCCAGGCCGATCACCAGGCGCCCGAGGCTCACCGGATGGAACCCGTCCACGTCCTTATCGGGGTCGATCGCCATGATTATCTCATCTTCATCTATATGCTTGGGAAGCGGCAATTGCACCAGGATGCCGTGGATACGCGGGTTGGCGTTCAGCCGGACCACCAGGTCGAGCAGTTTTTCACGCGTGGTGTCGGCCCCCAGACGGAAAGTCTCGGAATACATCCCCAGCTCGATGCATTTCTTCTCTTTCATCCCCACATAGGACTGGCTGGCCGGGTTTTCGCCCACCAGGACCACAGCGAGGCCGGGACGGACATCTTGCTCCTTGAGGGCCCAGATACGGCCATCCAGCTCGGTGCGTATCTGAGCGGCGATCTGCTTGCCGTCAATTAAAGATGCGGACATGAAAAGCTCCTCCTGTACAGGGCTGGATTGCGGCGGCTATCCGGTGACGCCGGCCGGCCTGGGGACACACCCCGGCCGGCCGGCGGACAAAGGCTTTTCTACATGGCGAGCACAGCGGCCTGCGGAACCTGCAAACGCTCGATTTTCTTGGCCCGGCCGGTCTGCGGGTCCACGGTCAGCAGCACGCCCATCAGGACCAGGTTGGTGTCGGCGGGCTGGAAACGGTTGGGAGTCTGGAGCAGGAAACGCTTGATCGCCAGCTCTTTCTTGATCCCGATCACCCCGTCGATCGAGCCGGTCATCCCGGCATCCGTGATATAGGCAGTGCCTCCGGGCAGCACGCGCTCATCGG
>CAYLSM010000110.1:0-14161 GCA_964386505.1 uncultured Gemmatimonadales bacterium | reverse complement strand
GAGGTCGCCAGAGCGGAGAGTTCGTCGTAGGAATCGATGGAGCAGATGTACGGCAGCACCAGACGGCCACCCGACTGAGGAATGACAGTATCCTCGGGCGTGCCGTCCCCGTCCGTATCCTGGGTGGTGATCAGGCCGAATCCCCAACCGTCGTTATAGATCAGGTTGCCCGAGCCTTTGGGGAACTGAATAATGTTGGCATCCCCCGGCCAGGCATGGAAAGGCCCGCCGTTGTACCAGTCAGTCCTGACACCCAGGCCGACATTGTTTCCCTTTGCCGACCGGATCTGCAGCAGCTCCGCGGCAGCCGGGCTGACCGAGAAGCAGGCCATCAGGAGAAGGACGAACCAGATCGAAAATCTCTCATTTCGCTTCATAAGTATACTCCTGGCTTGTTCAAGACCATGTGATGACAAAAGTCCCAAGCCTGAGGTCCAGGCCATCGCCTCCAGCATCTTCAGAAAGAGAACTCAAGTCCCGTGCGTATCTGACGGGCCGTGCCCCAGAGGCGTTTGTCCATCGTCTGCTGGATGAAATCACTGGCAATGGCCCCCATGGCGGCTTCTTTGACCGTGAGTATACCGTCGCCGTTGAAATCCGCGTTGAACCGGGTGCGATTGAAATCAGTCTCGGACAGATCCTCCCACTTCAGGTCTACGCCACCGGTGACGCTGGAGTAGTCGTCGAGATGATAATTGCTGGGATAGGAGTGGTTGTTCCGGTGATTGAGCACATTGAATATTTCCGAGAACACACTGAGGTTTCTCGTCCCGCCGAGACGGAAAGTCTTGCTCACTCTCAGATCGAGATTGAGGTCCCAGCGCCCGCGGAACGCGTTCAACCCGTGGAGGCCGCTGTAGGTGATCGCCGAGGGGTCCTCCTGTCCGGCATAACCGTAAGCCATGTCGTTGGGACCACCGTTGGCCACCAGCGGCTGCCCGCTCTGGAGCTGGAGAACCGAATACACCCGCACATTTCCGAGCACCGTGTTGGCCAGGGTCCCGCTTCTGTAATCCTCCGGGAACAGGTAGTTGATCTGACAGGTCAGCTTGTGGGTGCGGTCACCGGAAATCGGGGCCAGAAAATCGGGCGGGACATAGATCTGGTTTGAGGAGGGATCGTAGTTGCCCACGAAACTGCTTTTATTGTACGAGCTGCCGGTGGTGCGGGAAAACTGAAGGGTGTATTGCATGTTGATGGAGTAATTATTCGAGAAACGCTTGCGCAGCGAAAAATCCACACCCTTGATGTTCCCGTTGTCACGGTTGACATAACCCTGGGTCCAGTCGCGTATCTCGTATCCAAGATGCCAGGCGTTGTAATCCTCGAAAAAGGATTTATAGGACAGGTTCCCGTCCACGTCGCGGTAGTACGCCACCACATCGAACAGCAAGTCGTTGGTCACCAGGTAGCTGAGGCCGGTTTCATAGGAATCGGTGCGGGAGTACTCCAGACCGCCGGGGTTGGAACTGGAAAACATCATTTCCATGCTGGGCAGCTGGGTGAACACCCCGTAGCTGAAACGCAACTGCGACTTGTCGGTCACCGGGAACGCCACGTCGAAACGCGGCGACCACTCGTACAGGGTGCGCGGCCTCACGTAATCACCGTACTGGTCGAGCGAGGTGATTCCCCAGTTGGTGTTATGCTGGAAAGTGTCATAGCGCAGGCCGTAGTCGAAAACAAAGTCGCCGAGGTCGGTCCGGTTCTGGATGTAGGCAGCGTACATCGACGGTTTGTAGCGGAACTCGTTGATCGGGTTGCGCCGGTCGGTGGAAACGCTCTGACGGAAACGGTGATTTTTCAGATCGATGGACTGGAAGCCCAGCTTGGCCCGGTTCATCCGGTTGATCTGGAAATCGAGGTCCATCTTGAAATTGTTCTGGTCCTCACGCAGGTACTGGTAGTTCATGTAGTAGAGCGAGGTCCGCTCGACATCCAGGGGCGTCTCGTAGGGAGTGTTGTTCCTCCAGGTCACCAGGCCGTCGGGCAACAGTTGCGCCCGCAGATCCTTGGTGTTGAGCCCATCCCGGCCGGGCCAGGTCTCTACCTCGAACTGAACATCGTGCGCCGACCAGCTCATGAATGTATCGCGCTGCCAGTTGGTCTTGGGGTTGGCGTTGGTGATATCCTGAGAAGCGACATCCAGATACCGGATCTGGAGAGTCGCGCTGCGGTTGGCGCTTCTGAGGAAATCCCAGTCCAGCCCGAACATCAGGGTATTCATCCGGGTTCTTCTGGCGTTAGACGTGTGGATCAGAATCTCGTCACCAGAGCCCAGGATACCGTTGAACCAGGGGCTTTGATCCCAGGTGTTGCCATAGAGGTAGTCGAAATTGTAGGCATTGCGATTGATGATGCCGTTCTGGAAATAGTCGCCGTCGGCGCTCCAGCCCTGCGGGTTGGAATCCTGGTTCCGGGACCAGTTCTCGGAAACGAACGTTTTCACCCCGCTGACCGGAGCATAGGTGATCTTGCCGGAGATCAGAGTCCGGTCCGCCCAGTTGCCGGGCAGACGCACCGGGTTCGAGGGTGAATACAGCGACGCGTCGGCCCCGGTCTTGGAGGCGTAGAACTCCCGGCCGGTCCGGAACATGTCGAGTGTGTATGGATTGCTTTCGCCGCCCAGCACGGGATCGTTACGCACCGAGCCATTCAGGTGGTCCACGAAAGTCTGGTTGATACCCCGGAAACCCTCATCGGCATGGGTGGCGAAATTGTCCGCGAAGCCCTGAATTTCACCGGAGCCGTGGAAGAAAAGGTTCGGAACGATTTTCACCGGGCCGCCGATATCGGCGGTCATCTGGTTGTAGCCCCAGTCGGAGGTACGGGGGTTGATTTCATCGGTCGTGTAGTTGAATACGCCTTTGAAATCCGGGCCGCCTTCTTTGGTGACAATATTAATAATGCCGCTCTGGGCATTGCCGAACTCGGCCTGGAAACCTCCGGTGATGATATCGACTTCCTCGACCGCGGAGGTGGAAAGCTCGAGCGGAGTGGCGTCCGTGGAGGTGGAGCCGACCTCGGTGTTGAATATCCAGCCCGTGCCTGTGCTGAACGGGTTGGCGGTGTAATTGCGGACCATCACTCCGTCCACCACCATGCCCTCTTCACCCAGGCGTCCGCCGCGGATACGCAGTCCGCGGGACTCGGCATCCTGCCCGCCGATCTGCACCCCGGCCTGGAGTGTCATGGCCTGATCCAGATTGGTCAGCGGTGTCTCATGCAGGTCGCTGCTGGTCAGGCGCTGTTTGCTGACAGTCTGGTCGCGCGGCAGCAGTATTTCGCTTTCCCCTTCCACCGTTATGCCGTTGAGCTCAACCACCGAGGAGCTGAGCGCCGCATTGATCGTGGTGGTCTGACCGGCGAGAATCAACTGGTCGGCGATCGTGGTTTTCTGGTATCCGGTATAGGTGAATGTGATGCTTCTTCTTCCAGGCGGGACGTTCAAGATAAAATAGTAACCATCATTGTTGGTCACATTGCCCAACCGTGTGCCATCCACAAGCACTTGGGCGCCCACCAGGGGCTGACCGGAATCATTGTCCCTTACAGTGCCTTCGATCTTGCCCGTGCTGAGCTGCGCCGAGGCCACGGTCACCAGCATACAGACGAACAGGACCGCGCTCCCAGCGATGGATGCGTACCGTCTGAACGTTTTTTGGAGCATTATCCCTCCCCCAGGGTTAGGAGTACGAATCAGATCAAATGAGACACCCGTTTCATTGCTTCATACGCGTTCCTTTGCATTCGTTGGCAGCTTGAAAGAAAGAAGAATCAGGGGTTGTACTCGTCGGCGCCTATGTCGGAAAGCGCGCCGGCAGGGCGGGGCTGACCGTCGTAATCGTCCTTTACCAGATCGAGTGGAGCCGCTTTGTCGAGCGCTTCGGCTGCTCCGGCGCTCAGATGCAGGTCACCTTTTTGAGCCGCGACAAACCAATCGCTCCTGGCGTTCGTGACATTGCCTTTGAGATGGGCCGGGTTCTTGCCGCTCGGCCGATAGACTGCTTTCTTCTCCTTCAGCTCCGGGCTCCAGGGGTCCAGGGCCAGAGTATCATCCACCGCCTGGAACGGCCCGTCGGTCAGGTTGTAATAAATCTCGCCGGAGGAGATGTTGTCGCCGTACAGGATGGCGTAGGGGGCGAAAGAATTCTGGATGATGGTGTTGTGGTAAATCTTGTAATCCGGTGTATATCCGACCTCGATTCCAGCCCCTCCCCCCGGTTCGTCCCGAAAGATGATGTTGTTGCGGATCAGGCTGCCACGATGGGAATAAGGCTCCTCCCCGGAGAAAATCCCGGCCCCAATGGCCACGTCGCAATTGTAGAAATAATTTCGCTCGATAAGCGCTCCCTGGCTCCGGCCGAAAAACAGGACCGCCGAGCCGCACAGCTCACCCACCGGTCCACGGATACGGATAAACTCGTTGTTCCGTACCACCCAGCCTTTAGCCAGAAGGACATCCACCCCGTTGGTATACCAGTTTTTGGAGCGATCCGTGTATTCGAAGCGGCAGTATTCCACCAGCCCACTGTCCGCACTCTCTTTGGACTTGGGGTTGTAGGTGGCTTTGAGCATCTGCTCGCCGCTGTCCAGGAAATGAACATTGTAAGCATGCAGGTTTCTGGAGCCGTATTCCCCCTGGATCTGAATGAGATGGTACCAGGAATCCGCCAAGGTCAGGTCGGCGATCAGAATGCCGACCGATTTGCGGATCCGTATCACGTGTTCCACCTTCCCGTAATCCTTTTCCAGCATGCCTTTGCCGCGTATCACGACATCATCGCGGTTACCGGAGGCGCCCCGTATCGCCACGTTATCCGGCCCGTTGATTATCAGCGTCTCGGTCAGGCGGTATTCACCCGGTTCCACCAGGATCGTCGTACCGGAGACAAGCTCGCGAACCGCCTGCTGCAGGCTCTCGACATCCGACACTCGCACCACATTTCCCTGGGGCGGCGGCAAAGAGGGAGCCTTGGCAGGCCAACCCGCGGCACAGACATGCGTTGCTGAAAGGGATATCACAAAAGCGTTAATTAAAAGAAGGCCAATCAATTGCGTCGCTCTTAAGACGAATACCTGTCTGCTGCCACATTCTATCCTTGAGACCATGGCTGTCCTCCAGTTGCTCGGGTGATCTGATAGATTCTCTGAATTGCGCTTTCAAGAGAAGGCAAAAGAAGTGCCGCAGCCCATGGTTTGACTAACTGCTTGCAAAGAATTGGACTCGGGCTGCCGGACAATGCGAAAACTGTCTCGTTCTTGAATCAGTGTTTCAAACGTGAGACACTTCTGAGCCAATTCGCCACGAGATCGAGATTGTATATAAATAGGCGGAAACCGGTGCCGTCCGAAGACCTCAACACAGAACTGATGACAAATGCCTGGAGCGGTTACGCAGAAGTAAGAACGGGAATGGATTTCGCAGGGCCGTTGATGGTATGGCATACTATCCAGCGTACCGGAGCATTGATCTCCGGGCCAGGGACATGTGCCGGGGATTATTCGCCCGAAGTCTCAATCACGGAAATGTCTCAGCCGTGGAAAGAAGGATGAAAAAGCAGTTGCACAAGAATGGATAGACTCTTTAGCTTTAAACTTCTGAATATCGGCCGCGTTCATTTCACAGAGACCGATCGGAAACAGGAAAGAAATACTGTGGCGGGAAAAAGAGAAAAAAGAGCCCCGAGGACCGAACCCGCTCCGAACCTCCACCGGACCAGCTTCCGGCAGAAACTGATCCTGGTGGCTTTCGGGCTGGGAGTGCTGGTCGTGGCCGAGCTGGCGCTGCACCTGATTCCGGAGCCTGGAGCATCCGGCGTCCCGGGTGACCCGTTCGTCGGGTTCAGCCGTCTGCACCCGCTGTACGAGAGTTACCGGGCGTCGGACGGTTCCCTGCGGATGAGGACCGTACCGGATAAGCAGCAGTGGTTCAATGCCGAGGATTTCAGTGCGGTAAAAGCGCCCGGGGATTTTCGCATTATCAGCCTGGGCGGCTCCACCACTTACGGCCGGCCTTATGGAAATACAACCTCATTCTCAGGTTGGCTGGAGCGACTCTTGAACCGCTGCGCTCCGGCTGGCCGGCACTACGAGGTGATCAATGCTGGCGGTATAAGCTACGCCAGCTACCGGGTTACTGTGCTGCTGGATGAGCTTCTGGCCTATAAGCCGGACCTGGTGATAATCTACACCGGCCACAACGAGTTCCTGGAGGCGCGAACCTATGGCCGGCTCCTGGAGCAGCCGGCAAGTCTGATCGAATTGCGCAGCCTCCTGAACCGTATGCGCCTCTACCGTCTCCTCAAGCTGGGCCTCGGTAAAATCCGCCCCGGCGCGGAAAAGAAAGAGCCGTCCGGACAGACAGACGGGCGCAGCCTCCTCGGTCCCGAGGTCGAAACCCTGCTCGACCGCAGTGCCGGACTCGACTATTACCAGCGTGACAGCCTCTTCTCCAGCGGTGTTTTCGGGCATTTCCGCTACAATGTGGATCGCATGATCGAGCGCTGCCGCCGGGATGGAGTGCCGGTGGTGTTCTGCGATCCGGTGGATAATCTCAAGGATTTCTCTCCGTTCAAGAGCTTGCATTCGCCTGAACTCTCAACCGAGGGACAGGTGCGGGTCGAGGGCCTGCTCGGCCAGGCCGGGAAAGCGCTCGGGCAGAACCGGTCAGAGGAGGCGCTGACGGCGTTGACAGAAGCGGAGCGGCTCGATCCGCTCTACGCCCGCACATTTTTTCTGCTCGGACGCGCCCGGCTCGATAACGGGGACACGCTGCAGGCGGCCGGGGCTTTCCTGGCGGCCCGCGAGCTTGATATCTGCCCCCTGCGCGCCCAGGAACCGATCCACCAGGCGCTGCGGGAGGAATGCGCGAAAGAGGAGGCCCCGCTCCTCGCTCTGCGGCCGCTTTTCGCCGCACGCTGCCGGGGCGGCATAATCGGCTCGGAAATCCTGGTCGACCACATCCATCCCGACCCCCGCGGCAACCTTCTTATCGCCGGTGCGATAGCCGGCTGGATGCAGCGGGAGGGCCTGGCGCCGGAGTACTCGCCACCGGATACAGAGACCGAAGACAGACTGTACAGGGCGGTAATGGACTCGCTGCCAGGGGAGTATTTCAGCCGCGGAGTGCTGAACCTGGTCAAGGTGCTGACCTGGGCCAGGAAATTCGAGGAGGTGAAGGCGATAACCTCGCAACAGACACAGGCCCTGGAGGGAATCGCCGAGGCGGACTACCTTCGCGCCACTGCGCTGGAGGCGGACGGTCGGCTGGAGGAGGCCCTCGAATGCTACAGGACAACCCTGCGCGAGATACCCTGGCACCGCAATTCGCTGAACCAGGCCGCGCAGATCTGCGAGCGTCTGGGACGGCTCCAGGAGGCCGAGGCCACCTACACCCAGGCCCTCCAGCACTACCCGGAGGATGTTCCGCTGCTGGCCAACTACGGGATATTCCTGGCCCGGTTGGGACAACGGGCGCAAGCGATGGAGAGGCTCCAGCGCGCCCTTGAGCTTCAGCCGAACTCCACCGAGGTGCTGGACAACCTGGGTTTTCTCTGCATCCTGGAGGGAGATTACCCACGGGCGCATGAGTACCTGAAACGCTCGCTCGAGGTAAATCCGGTGGACGCGCAAGCCTGGCATTACCTGGGCCTGGCGCACTTGAAGCAGGGCAGGCTGGCCGAAGCGGAGCGCGAATTCCTCGAAGCGGTACGTCTCAACCCGCAGCACGACTCGGCGCGCAACAACCTGGCCAACATCTACCTTCGCTCCGGCCGCTTCGGCCAGGCCGAGGAACAACTGAAAGCCGCCCTCCTTGTGAGCCAGCAGCGCCCCGAAACCTGGGTCAACCTCTGCCTCCTGTACCGCAACACAGGCCGGGACAGCCTTTTCCGCGAAAATCTGGCGCAGGCGCTGGCCCGTTTCCCTCAGGACCCGCGTTTCAGAAAAATGGCACAAGGCAAGTAATCCCCTGCGCCAGGTTTGGCTCTCCGCAGAACGTGATTATTCCTTAAGATTTACAAACCAGTGCCTTTGATGATCGTATTAAGCACCAGCCTGACATCCGCAGCCCCGGGGAGGCCTTTGCTCAGGGACCATAGTATAATTGAGATGAACAGAGGAATAAGGGGACCAGATACCTGCCAAGCCTGGTGCGGAAGTCATTCTCAACGATATCAAGCGGAATATCCGCACGAAGCACCGTGCCGAGAAGGATTAACATCGTGCTGGAAGGGTCGTGCGGCGAAGAGGGTATAGCGGCCATCTGCAGCCGGGAGTGGATCAATCCCAGCCTGTATTGTCGCTGGAGAAAGGTGTTCCTGTAGCCCGGGAAGAAGCGCCTGGGGGGCTATACTCAGCGCGGGGCCGTCAGTTCAGAATTTGTCTCTTAATTTCGATCACAATCTGTCCAATATGTTCTGACGACATACAGTTGTCATGATTCACTTTTCATTCATGGCGGCCCTATCTGAAGGTGTAACTGATCTATTATAAGGCAGGTAATATGAAAGCAGGTACATGGCGGCCTGTGATGAGATTGAATACTCGACCGTCTGAATGATATCCGGAACGGGTGAGCAATCGCTCAGAAACGCAGTGTGAAACAAGTTTCCTCGTCCGGACGAGACTGGACGCTGATCGATCCCCTGTGCAGGCGCATGATCTGGCGCGCCAGGTTGAGACCGATCCCGGAGCCACCGGGCTTGGTGGTGAAAAAGGGGATGAATATTTTCGGTTTAACCTCCTCCAGTATCCCGGGGCCGTTGTCGCAGACCCGCAACACCGGCCGGCTGCCCGCGTCCAGCCGCGCCGTCACCTCGATCCGCCCGTCCGTGCGGCCCTCCAGGGCCTGGATCGCGTTCAGCACCAGATTTATCAGCACCTGCTCGATCAGGGCCGGGTCGGCGGTCAACTCCAGGCTCTCGGGCTCGGTCGAGCAAACCAGCTCGATCCCGCCGTCGGCCAGATGTTGGCTCATCAGGCTCTGCATGCGGGCCAGAAGTTCCCCGGCCGGGACGATGCGGAACGAGGGTTTCGGGATACGGGTCATCTCGCGGTAGGTGTCCACGAAGTGCAGCAGGCCCTGGCTGCGTTTCTGGATTGTGGCCACCGCCTCCCGCACATCCGCCAGGGTCTCGGCCTGCTCCGGCCGCCCCTCCGGGGCGGGCCAGCGCTCCAGCAAACCGTTGGCCGTGCCGGCCAGCGAGCTGATCGGGGTGATCGAGTTCATGATCTCATGGGTCAGCACCCGGACCAGGTTCTGCCAGGCCTCCATCTCCTTTTCCTCCAGCTCGGCCTGGATGTTCTGCAGCGAGACCAGGGTGTAGACCTTGCCCCGCATGCGCAGCTCGGTGGCCGAGAGCGACAGGCAGCGGGTCTCGCCCTCATCCTCCAGGCGCACCAGAGTCTTGCCTCCGGCTTTCAGGCCCAGCAGGCTTTCCACCAGCTGCCCGCCCAGGGGTTCCAGGACCTGGAGGTTGTTCAGGTTGCCGACCTTGAGCAGGCGCAGGGCGGCGTTGTTGACCAGTTCCACGGCGCCGTCCGCCTGAAAGCAGAGCAGGCCCACGCCCACATGCTGCACCACGGTCTGAAGGTAGCGGTACTGCTCCTCTTTCTCGGCCCGGGCTCGGCTGAACGCCTCCAGCACCTCGCTGAAACTGTTCCGCAGATGTTCCATCCCGGAGCCGCCGGCCCCCAGGTTGAAACTCTGCGAGAAATCGGCGTAGCGGATGGCCTCCAGGAACCGGGCCAGGTTCCGGTTGGCCTGGTCCAGATACCGGAACAGAGCGTAGGTCTGCCAGACAGCCAGGGCCAGCAGCAGCACCGTTGTAGCGTAGAAATTCGTATTCACGAGCAGGTAGAAAAGCCCGCACAGGGTGACGCAGAGCAGCAGAAGGCGCAACAGGCAGAGAACGCGGAAATTCTTAGAGACCATATTTCTCCAGCCTCCGGTACAGGGCGCTGCGCGTGTAGCCCAGCTCGCGGGCGGCTTTCGAGATGTTGCCCCCGTGCTTCTCGATCGCCTTACGGATCACCAGCCGCTCAACCCGGTCCATGTTGTAGTCCTCGAACACCAGTCCAGCGCTGTCGCGGCTCTCCTGCCCGGTGCATGTGAAACTCTCGGGCGGCAGGAGGCTTTCCTCGCTCAGGATCACCGCCCGCTCCACTGCGTGGCGCAGCTCGCGCACGTTGCCCGGCCAGGCGTAGCGCTTGAGCTTTTCCAGTGTGGCCGGGGCCAGACGCTTGGCGCTCTTGTGGTATTTGCGGCAGTAAAGGTCGAGGAAATGCTCCAGCAGCAGGGGCAGGTCGCCGGCGCGCTCGCGAAGCGGGGGAAGGTGGATTTCCACGGTATTGACCCGGTAGAGAAGGTCCTGGCGGAACTGGCCGTGCGCCACCATGGCATGGATGTCCTGGTTCGTGGCGCAGATCAGGCGCACATCAACCGGCAGGGGTTGGTTGGAGCCCAGGCGGGTCACGGTGCGGCGCTCCAGCACGGTGAGCAGCTTGGACTGCAGGGTGAGGGGCAGGTTGCCGATCTCGTCCAGGAACAGCGACCCACCCGAGGCGATCTCGAACCGTCCGGCCCGCGCCTGACGGGCATCGGTGAAAGCCCCCTTCTCGTGCCCGAAAAGCTCGCTTTCGAACAGGCTCTCGCTCACTGCGCCCATGTCCACCGCGATGAATGTCTGGCCGGCGCGACGCGACTGGCGGTGCAGGGCGCGCGCGATCAGTTCCTTGCCCGTGCCGTTTTCACCCAGGATCAGCACATCGGCGTCCGTGCCCGCCACCTTGTCGATAGTCTCGAACACAGCCCGCATCGGGGCCGACACGCCCAGCAGGCCCTGGAACGGACGGTCGAGGTCGGCGCTCAGCTGGCTCTGCTGCGAGCGTAGACGGCTCACCTCACGGCGGGAAAGACGCAGCTGCATGGCCGCCGAAAGCGTAGCCAGCAGCTTCTCGTTGCGCCAGGGCTTGAGCACGAAATCCACCGCCCCGGCCTTGATCGCCCGCACCGCCATGTCCACGTCGCCGAACGCCGTGATCATGATCACAACCGCCTGGGGATCGAGTTCCAGTATCCTCTCCAGCCACTGGAAACCCTCGGCCCCGCCGGTGGAGTCGCGGGTGAAATTCATGTCCAGCAGGATGATATCATAACTGTCGTTCTTCAGCAATTGCGGGATCAGCCGCGGGTCGCTCTCGGTGACCAGTTGTTCGGCGTGGGGCTTGAGCAGAAGGCGCGCACTCACCAGCACGTCGCGGTCGTCGTCGACTATCAGTATCCGGCCGAAAGTCTTGCTCACGTGGTTTGTCTTTCCAGGCGCAGGGTCAAAGAGGTACATGGCGTAGATGAAGGCACAATGACGACCGGTCCCGTATCTTACGTAGGGGCGGACCCATGTGTCCGCCCGGTCGCGCCCGCGTGTGCGATCCTACATAGAATAAAACGCTCGGTGCAGGCTGGACCGCTCAAATTACATTCATGGCACTTTCCGTACCTGGCGGCTCGACGGCGGTGCAAAGGGTGGGCGAAGTATCACCCTACGGAGGCCTCCCGGCGCTAACTATTTTCATCCCACGCAGTTGAAATGTCAAGGTCAATCCTTAGCGCCGACTATCCGGCGAACTGTCCCGCGGAACACTCTCCCCTGGCCGGTCTGTCCGCCGCACCAGTGTCCCGCAGACGGACAGTTGTGTATCGCCAGCGGACACTTTCCAGCTTCATCTCCAGTCCCCCGCTTCTATCTGAATGATTTGCAAAGCATTGCGGATATGGCACGCAAATCGCTTAATGTCCAGCCACGGGCAGACACAAAGGTCCCGGCCAGGGGAGGGTAACGATGTTGAATCTGCTGCAGAACATAATGACTGTCTGGACACAGGGTGCGCTGGTCTGTCTTCTTGGCGCCGTGCTCCTGTACCGGCTCGCGCTGACAGACAAAGACAACTGAGAAGAGGGTTGCGATGGATCGCCAGCTTGAGAGGAAGCGTTTTTCGCGGAAAAGAATCCTGCTGACCGCCGCGGGAGTCATAATGTTGTCGGCGTTGGTCTACGCCTTTGTGCTGGCCGACCACAGCGCACGGCTGAACGTGGAGGCGGACCGGATCACGGTCTCCACGGTTAGCGAGGGACCGTTCCAGGAGTACATCCCGGTGCGCGGCAGCCTGGTCCCGCTGACCACGATCTATCTGGATGCTGTGGAGGGAGGGCGGGTGGAGAAGCGTTTCGTGGAGGAGGGAGCGATGGTGCAGAAAGGCGACCCGATCCTCCAACTCTCCAACCCGGCCCTCGAGCTGAGCGTGATGAACCAGGAGGCCCTGCTGTTCGAGCAGATCAACAATTTCCAGGCCATCCGGATCAACCTGGACCAGCAGGCCATCGACCGTCAGAACCAGCTGATCGACACCGAGCACCAGCTCAAGCTGGCCGAGATCGATTTCGCCCAGAAAGACGGCCTGTTCGCCCGTGAGCTGGCCTCGCGGGTCGAGTACGAGACCAGCCGCAACAACCTCGACTACTGGCATCAGCGCCGGCAGTTCATGCTGCGCACCCTGGAGCAGGACTCGCTCTACCGCAGCGGCCAGATCGCCAGCATGGAGGCCTCGGTCGACCGTCTGCAGCTCAACCTGGCCGCGGTCAAGCACAGCCTGGAGAACCTGTTCCTGCACGCCCCGGCCACCGGCCAGCTCACCATGCTCGAGGCTGAGATCGGCGAGCAGAAAATGCAGGGCCAGCGCCTGGGCCAGATCGACCTTCAGGACGGCTACAAGGTGCGAGCCGAGATCGACGAGTACTACCTGGCCCGGGTGAAAACCGGGCAGAGCGCCGGTTGCGAGCTGGCCGGACAGAGCTACAGCCTTCTGCTCAGGAAAGTCTACCCCCAGGTGCGCAACGGCCAGTTCGAGGTGGACCTCGAATTCACCGGCGAGCTCCCGGGCGGCATCCAGCGCGGCCAGAGCCTCCAGCTCAAGCTGGCCCTGGGCGACCTGTCTCAGGCGGTGCTCCTGCCGCGCGGCGGGTTCTACCAGAGCACCGGCGGCAACTGGGCTTTCGTCCTCGACCCGGCCGGCAAGTACGCCGTGCGGAGGACAATCCGACTGGGCCGCCAGAACACGGACTTTTTCGAGGTGCTCGAGGGCCTGGCCCCGGGTGAAAAAGTGGTCACCTCGGGTTATGAGAACTACCAGGACATCGACAAGCTGATACTGACAGGAAACTGAGGATTTTCATTCCAGCCGCTACGGCAGAACCACCATTGGGGGAGAAATGATCAAGACAGTCGATTTGAGCAAAGTATACACTACCGAGGAAGTGGAAACCACCGCCCTGAACCGGGTCAACCTGGAGGTGAGTGCGGGCGAGTTCGTGGCCGTGATGGGTCCCTCGGGCTGCGGCAAGTCCACCCTGCTCAACCTGCTCGGCCTGCTGGACCAGCCCAGTGGAGGCCAGCTTTTCATCGCCGGGACCG
This sequence comes from uncultured Gemmatimonadales bacterium, assembly GCA_964386505.1. GTDB lineage: Bacteria > Gemmatimonadota > Glassbacteria > GWA2-58-10 > GWA2-58-10 > JAJFUG01. Next base: position 689 of record CAYLSM010000110.1, on the reverse strand, counting down.
AGGTGAGCGCCTTTTCCGAGCGCCAGCGGGCGGGACTTCGCAAGGCCAACCTGGGTTTCGTGTTCCAGAGTTTCAACCTGATCGACGAGCTGAGCGTATACGAGAATGTGGAGCTGCCCCTGCTCTATCTTGGAGTGGGCGGCTCCGAGCGTAAAAAGCGCGTCACCGAGGCCCTGGACCAGATGGAGATCACCCACCGCCGCAACCATTTCCCGCAGCAGCTCTCGGGCGGGCAGCAGCAGCGCGTGGCCGTGGCCCGGGCCGTGGTCACCCGTCCCAAGCTGATCCTGGCCGATGAGCCCACGGGCAACCTGGATTCGACCCACGGCGACGAGGTGATGAACCTTCTGCTGGAGCTGAACAAGGCCGGCACGACAATCGTGATGGTGACCCACTCGGTGCACTATGCCGAATACTGCCACCGCACCGTGCACCTTCTGGACGGCCGCATTGTCACCGAAAACGTGCGCGAGGTGCTGGGTGTTTAGCAACTATTTTAAGGTGGCGCTACGGAGCCTTCTGCGGCACAAGGGCTACTCGGCTATCAACATCCTCGGGCTGGCCGTGGGGATGGCCGCCTGTATAGTGATTATGCTCTGGGTGATTTTCAACCTGTCCTTCGACAACTTTCACACCCATGCCGACCGCATCTACTGGCTGTACGAGCACCAGAGCTTTGCCGGCATGGG
>CAYLSM010000109.1:0-14164 GCA_964386505.1 uncultured Gemmatimonadales bacterium | reverse complement strand
ACGGAGAAATGCCTAGAAAAGAAGCATCTTAATCATTCTGTTTTCCCCACCCTCACCCCCGGGCACACCCCCCCGGCCAGCACAAGAGTGGTCGCGCCGGGGGGAAGGCCCGGGCCGTAGCTCAGGGCCAGGCCGGCCGTGGTGAACAGCAGCGAAAGCCCCGCCCCGGCTAACATCATACCCCACAGGCTGCGCGTGAACCGTCCCGCAATCGCCGCTGGAAGAGTGACCAACGCCAGCACCAGCACCACCCCCACCACCGGTATCAGCAGCACCACGGTCAACGCCACCAGGCACAGCAGCAGAAGGTAGAACGCCTCCACCGGCACCCCGCGTAGCCTCGCGAACTCCGGGTCGAAACACACGGCCAGGAACTGGCGGTAGTAGAGCAGGACAAGAATAAGCACCACGGCGTCCAGCCCCGCCAGCAGCCACAGATCGGCCCCGCTCACCAGCAGCACGTTGCCGAACAGGTAGCTCATCAGGTCTGCGTTATACCCCGGCGTGCGCGAGATGAACAGCACCCCGGCCGCCATCCCCACCGCCCAGAGCGCGCCGATCACCGTGTCCTCGCGCTCGCGCGCCCTGAGGCCGGCCAGCCCGATGATTATCGCCGAGACCAGGGCGGTGACCACCGCGGCGTGCATGGGCCTCAGCCAGGTCCAGCCATGCACCGCGGCCAGGTAGCGCGCCGCCCCGATCCCGCCTAACACCGTGTGCGCGATCCCGCCCGCGATGTAGCTTATCCGGCGCGTCACCACATAGGCCCCGGTCACCCCGCAGGCAATGCTGGCCAGGGCGCCCGCGGCCAGGGCGTAGAGCAGGAAATCGTAGCGCGGAAGGTCGGCCAGGAAAGCGGTCATCAGAGCGCGTCCTCCCCGGTGTGACGGACCAGGCGCATGTCGGCCCCGTACAGGGCGCGGATCATGCTGTCCGTGATCTCGCCGGTCTGGTGCACGTGCACGTGGTCTTTCACGCAGATCACGCGGTTGACGAAGCGCGAGACGAAAATCAGGTCGTGCGAGACCATAAGCAGGGTCAGGCGCTCGTTCAGACGGCGCAGCAACTCGTAAATTTCGTGCTCGGCCTTGAGGTCGAGGCCCGCGGTCGGCTCATCCAGCAGCAGAAGCTCGGGCTCGCAGGCCAGGGCGCGCGCGATCAGCGCCCGCTGGCGCTGGCCGCCGGAGAGTTCGCTGAACTGGCTGAGGCGGCGCTCCCAGAGGCTAACCTCGCTCAGGGCCGCCTCGGCCGCCTCGCGCTCACGGCGGCCCCCCGCACGGGGGATCGCGCCCGGGGCCAGAGCGCCCAGGCGCACCACATCCAGCACGCTGACCGGGAAACGCGGGTCGAAACGCGGGCCCTGGGGAAGGTAGCCCAGACGGTGGCTGGCGCTGTCCGGCGGCCCGCCGAACACCTTGACCGTACCGCGTCCCGGCTTGAGAAGCCCCAGGATCAGCCGGACCAGGGTGGTCTTGCCCCCGCCGTTGGGACCCACGACGCAGGCGAAATCGCGCGGCCGGATGTCGAAATCCACCCCGCTCAGCACCGGAGCCCCGTTGTACGAGAACTCCACCCCGCGCAGTTCGATGACTGGAGTACCTATGAGTTGTTTCTCGTCCATAGTCCTCTGTTCCAGATCAAAGCTTGAAAGTCCCTGAAAGAGATTTCTTCTTTCGCAGGCCGAAAGAAGCAAAGGCCGTGGGGGCCGCGAACTCGTCCAGGCCACGACTCTCTTTCAACCTACGGTGTGCCGGAGGCTCCGATTACGCTTCCACGTTGCAGGGCGGTGCTGTCGCGAATCGCCGCCACACTTCGGAGCGACCATTTGGCCTTTCCGTTTCACTCTCGGCTGCACGCTTCCCGTGCTGCAGGCTCAGACATGCGCGGCCCCCGGAACTGCGGCGGCCGGTCGGCCGCTTGAGGGTACGCTGACAGCTTCAGATTGCATATGACTTACATGAAACCAGCGCGCTGGGCCTGTCAGTTCATCCCCGAGGCGGACTCGAACGAGTCGGCGATCTGGCGGCCGATCTCCTCCAGCCCGGACAGGTAGTCCGCTGGCTGGGGATCGAGAGCGACCAGGCGCAGGCCCAGGCTGTGCTGGAGGCTGGCCGCTGCACTCAGGGCGAACTGACGCTGGATGAACAGGGTGCCGGCCCGGTCGGCGCGCAGACGGTCGACCAGGCGGGCCAGCTCACGCGCCGAGGGCTCATGCCCCCCGGCCTCCACCGCGGCCTGGGTCAGCCCGTAGCGCGCGGCAAAATAGCCGAATGCCGGGTGGAACACGTAGAAAGTCCGCCCGCGATAGGGCTCAAGCCTCCGCTCAAGACGGCTGTCCAGGGCTTCCAGGTCGCTCTGCACCTGCGCCAGGTTGTTCCGGAACAGTTCGGTGCTTTCGGGCTTCGCCCGGCAGAGGGCCTCGCAGATAGTCCCGGCCACAGTACGCATCCGCTGCGGGTCGAGCCAGAAATGCGGGTCCGGCTCACCGGCGGCGTGCTCATGGCTGTCCCCGTCCGGACTGCCCTCTCCCAGGTGCAGCGGGCCGGTCATGGCGAGCAGGGCCTGGCCCTGGCGCAGGTCCACCAGCTCCAGGCCTGGGAACGACTGCCTGGCCCGCGCGGCGATGGCCTCCTCGAACGGCAGCCCGCTCGTGAAATACAGCCGCGCCCGGGCCAGGGCGGCCACCTGGGCCGGCGCGGGCTCGAACGAGTGCGCGCTCTGGCCCGGCTCCACCAGCACCGCGCAGTTCACCGCCCCGGCCCCGACCCGCTCCACCAGCCAGCCCAGGGGCGGGATACCGGCAAAGACCGCTACCCGGCTGTCTGCCACGCCCGGACCGGAAGAACCGCAACCGGCCAGGGCCAGCAGGAGCAGAAAGCCTGGCAGGACCATTTTGAGCCTAAACCCTCTCATGCGTTTCCAACTCCTGCTCGTGTTCGCAGACCAGGTGCACCTCGTGGCAGTTCTCGCAGGTTTTGAGGCTGTGCGCCCCGGACAGGTGCTCCCAGTGACGGCGCTGGTTGGGCGAGAGAGTCCCCGACCCGCCGCAGAGCGGGCAGACCTGACCCAGGGCCTCCAGCACCGCCCGGCGGATGAATTCCGAGCGGTTGGGCAGGTTGCGCAGACGGGCCAGAAGCTCGTCATCCGCCTTGAACGTTATTATCTCGGGCTTGGTTCTGGACATGCACCCCCCCGGTCGAAAGTGGAAACGATAACTGTAAGAGAAATATTATTACCCGGTAATACCCAAGTCAAGTCCCGGGGCAATATCTTTACAGCCTCCACAACTGGTTGGCATCGAGGGAACTATTGCAGGAACAAACCTTCCGGCGGAATTGTAATACGGTTGCGAAACGGTTTATATCGTCGCGCCCTTTTCCTCCGGAACCGCGCATGTTGCCGTCGTATTTACAGGTGTGTATAGACGCTTACACACTGCTGTCACCCGCGATACTCACTTTCCTGTCTTGTGTATCCTGCACCGATGTTTCTTCCGGTCGTAATGGCTTGCCGGATAGAAAATTAGAAGAATATATACCCACGGATGGAACGATTCTCCGGATGGCGCGGCTTTTGCCTACATAAGTATGGGGCACTTCGGCTTTCTGCCGGAGGCTATCGACCGTGGGAGCGGCGCCCGCACGATCGGGAGAACTTGACAGCCACAAACCGGAGCGCGACGATGCGATTTTCAACTCTGGCGGTTGTTGGGGGTCTGCTGGCAGTTCTGATTCTGACAACGGGCCGGGTTTGCGTTGCCTCCGCGCCCTCGTCCGCGGAGCGGGCGGCGAAGCTATTGTCCGCGGGTGACAGCGCCGGGGCAATGGCGGGCCTCGAAAAAGAGCTGGAGGGCGGCTCCAGAGATTACCCGGCTTTCCTTCTGCGCGGACAGTTGCGCCTGGCGCAGGGGAGGAACCGGGAGGCGGAGCTGGATTTCCGCCGGGTGCTGTATTCCGAATCGGATTGCCTGCGCGCGCTGGCGCACATGGGCCTGGGGGATGTCTTCCGCGTCACGGTTGCCCGCCGCTGGGATGCGGTCGGCGAGTACCGTCTGGCCCTGGCAGCCGACTCGACCAACCTGGAGGCCCTGTACGCCATCGCCGGTACGGCGTTCGAAATCGGCTGGACCGACGGGTATATGACCGCGGACGAGGCGCTGGCGAAATTGATCTGCCTGGAACCTGAATACAAGGATGCTCTCTCGCAATGGTGGGACAGGATATACATCCAGAGCGATGAAGAGCTACGCCGGGTGTGCGGCTGCCTGCAGGATTATATCGTCTTGCACCCCGGCCGCTGCAACCTTCGGTTCTATGTGCCTGGAATCCTTTTCCGGGTCGGGCAGTACGCTCAGGCTGTCGCCGCTCTGGACAGCCTCGATGCAGCCTGCCCGGGCTTCAAGCCTGCTGAGTGCAGCCTCCTGCGGGCTGAGTGCACTCTGGAGTTGGGTGACAGCCTGGGGTTCGAAAGAGACTATTACCGGGCGCTTCAGCGGGCGGAGCACGAAAACGATTTCACCCGGATTTTCCAGGAAGCGGAGACCATTTTCAGCCCGGAGGACGATACCCGCTGGGCCGCTTGCAACACTCCCCGTCTGAAAGCCGACTTTTTCCGCGGGTTCTGGGAGCGGCGCGACCCCGACCCGTTCAGCCCGTACAACGAAAGGCTGGTGGAGCATTACCGGCGCCTGCACAGGGCCCGGAAATTCTACTACGACCGCACCCCGCACAGTTTCAGGCAGACCAGCCGGACCTATGACAACCTGCTGTCTCTGACACCGCAATACACCGACACCAGCCGGCATTACGATTTCAAGTACAAGCCCGGGCTCTGGTGGGAACGTGGCCGCGAGCTGGCCCTTGAGCAGCGCGGCCTGTTCTACATCCGTCACGGGGAACCGGATTTCCTTTACAAGACCGGCCTGCCCTGGGATGAGGGTAGTGTGGAAAGCCTCTATGATATCAAGGTCAACAACGGTGGTTTGGGTACCCTGCTGGCCTCACAGTCCGGGCCGCCCAGGGCGACGCGGGGGATTGCCGGGCTGTTTGAAGTGGAAAAGGCTAAACCTGATCCTGTCCCCCACGCCGGCGTGCCCAAAAGAGATACCGACATGGACGGGACCAGTGACAGGAAAGAGGGGCCCGAGGCCTGGCGTTACGGCCCGGCGTATTTCCTTTTCAAAAAATATTCAGGCCGCTACGACCCCAGCCCTGTGACCTACGGCGACGCGGGTGATATCACCCGGGCCATGCAGAGCGAGTCGTTCCGCGACCCGCTGGACGCGTTCCGGCAGGACATTTTCGCCGTGGATTTCAAGGACGGGGCGGGACGGCTGGAGCTGCTGTTTTTCCAGAGTGCGCCCCAGGACTCGGTGGGCAAGGCCAATGCTCCGTTTTCGGACCTGGCCCTGTTCGACAGCACCTGGACCCGTCTGGTGGCCCGTGATTCCTCGATCGCCTGGCCGCTGATCCTGGGGCCGGACAGCCTCTGGCTGGCCGCCAACCGGGCCACGGTCGCACCCGGCAAGTACAATTTCGTCCACCGTCTGGATGTCCCCAACCGGCGGGCGGTGCTGAAAAAACAGTCGGTCAGCCTGCCGCCCTACCCGGTGAACCGGTTCTGGCTGAGCGGTATCCTGCTCGGCTCACATCCGGAGCGCGGCCAGGGCCTGTTCGAACGTTACGGGGCTGAGATCAACCCGCGGCCGAGCCTGCGGTTCGCCCCAGGTGAAAAAATCGCGGTCTACCTGGAGGCCTATGGCCTGGTCCCGAGCCGCAAAGGCAGCCGGGCTTTCCGGGAGCGGGTGACTGTCACCCGGGATGAGAAAAAAAGCCCGCTGGTCAAGCTCCTGCCGTTCGCGTTCCGGAATCGGAAAAAGAGCCTGAGCATGACGTTCGAGCGTTCACCGCAGGCAGTTTCACCCGCGGTGCCGGAGACTTTCGACCTCGACACCGCTCCGCTGATGCCCGGAGTCTATGCCCTTTCGGTGGAGATCACCGACCGCGGCAGCGGAATACGCTGCACCCGTGGCTGCTCGTTCGAGATAAACGAGCCTTGAGCCGGGACGGAGAGACAGATGCGGCTGACTTCGATCCCAATGAAACTTGCCCTGGGCCTGGTTGTTTGCCTGGCTGCCGGATCAGCCCGGGCCGGGAGCGGTCCGCCGCCCTCCGGGCGGGCCGAGGCCCTGCTGGCCGCGGGTGACAGCGCCGCCGCGCTCGAGTTCCTGGAGCATTCCCTTGAGCGGGATTCGATGGACACGGATGGGTTCTACCTGCGCGGGCGGCTGCGCTTGGCGGCGGGACGGCTCGATGGGGCGGAGAGCGATTTACGGAGGGTGACCCGTTCGGAATCAGACAGCCTCCGCGCTCTGGCGCACCTCGGCCTGGGCGATATCCGGCGCAAGTTGCCCAACCGCAAGGGCTGGGCGGTGAGTGAATACAGGCGGGCGGTCCAGGCGGACTCGCTCTGCTTCGAGGCTTATTACCGGATTGCCCAGACTGCGTTCGATCTGGGCTGGACCAGTGGCTACCGGACCGCGGACAACGCTCTGGCGCGCCTGGTCCGGCTGAACCCGAACTACCGTGACGCACTGGATATCTGGTGGAACCGGATTTTTTCTCAGAACGACAAGCGGTTGCGTGAGGTCGGAGAAAGTCTCGAACGGTATATGGCAACCCACCCCGGCGATTGCCGGGTCTGCCTGTATGCCGCCCGGATCCGTCAGCGGCTGTGGGAGGCCGGGCCGGCTCTGGCTCTGCTGGACAGCCTGGCCTTGCGCTGCCCGGAATACAGAGGCGCCGAAAGCTGGTTGATCCGGGCGCACTGCCGGCTGAGCCTGGGAGACACGCTCGGTTTCGAAAGTGCCTATGCTCAAGCCTTGCAGTGGGCGGCGAGGGAGGACGATTTCGAACAATTGTTTCGCGAAGCCGAGCCGATTTTCAGCCCCGCGGAGGCGAAGCGCTGGAACAGCCTGAACACACCGGCGGAGAAAGCGGCATTTTTCCGTGCGTTCTGGACCGGCCGCGACCCTGACCCGCTGGAGCCGCGCAACGAGCGGCTGGTCACTCACTATTGCCGCCTGCAATATGCCAGAAAGTACTATTTCGAGTACACGCCGCACAGTTTCTACAACACCTCGGAGACATACAACCGCCTCCTTTCGATCACTGAACATGCTGGAATGGACATTTCCAAATCGACCGAGCCGGAGCAGCCGGAGAATTCGAACGACCCGAGTCATCCCTATTTCGATCCCGGATACGATCCCTCCATGTGGTGGGACCGCTGCCGCACGATGGCGCTCCAGCCGCGCGGGCTGTTCTATGTCCGGCACGGAGAGCCGGACATGCTCTACAAGTTTGGCCTGCCGTGGGATGCCGAATTCATTGCCCCGGACTACGAGGCCTGGCGCTATGGCTCGGACTACTTCCTTTTCAATCGCGTGATTTCGCCGACAGGCGCCGCGGGCAAGTATATCTATAAGAATTTCAGCGGGCGCGGTGATATCGCCAAAGCCATGCGGACCGAGTCGTTCACCGACCCGTTGCCGGAGTTCCGCCAGGACTGTTTCGGCGCGGATTTCCGGGGGCCGCAGGGGAAAATCGAGCTGCTGTTTTTCCAGAGTGCGCCGCTGGATTCGGTGGGCCGGGGCAACGCCCCCTATTCGGACCTGGCCCTGTTCGACAGCACCTGGGCCCCGGTGGCGCGCGACTTCTCCCTGGCCTGGGACCTGGAGGACAGTCAGCAGGGCCTCTGGCTGGCCGCCAACCGTCTGCTTATGCCGCCGGGCGTCTACAACCTGGCCCTGCGCCTGGATGTCCCGGGGCGGCGGGCGGTGCGACGCCAGGCGCTCAGGCTCCAGCCCTTCCGCCAGGACAGCCTCGAGCTGAGCGGCATCCTGCTGGGCGAGACTCCGCAGCATGGAAGCGGGCTTTTCCGTCGGCACGGGGCTGAGCTTAACCCGCGCCCCAGTCTGCGGTTCTCTGCCGGCGAGAAAGTGGGGGTCTACCTGGAGGTCTACAACCTGGAGGCGGGCTCAAAGGGGGAGCAGAGTTTCCGTGAGCGGGTGACCGTGACCCGGGATGAGAAAAAAAGCACCCTGGCCAAGCTGCTGCCGTTCACGAGCCGCAAGGCCGAGAAAAGCCTGAGCCTGACTTTCGAGCGTACCCCGGAGCGGGCCGCGCTCACTCAGCCCGAGGCTTTCGAGATCGACACCTCGCCCTTGCAGCCGGGGATTTATGGCGTTAACGTGGAGATCACCGATCACGGCAGCGGGACCCGTCGCACCCGCGGCTGCGTGTTCGAGATAACCGGGCGGTAAGACGAGACGGAGAGACAGATGCGGCTGACTTCGATCCCAATGAAATTTGCCCTGGGCCTGGTTGCTTGCCTGGCCGCCGGATCAGCCCGGGCCGAGTCCGGCCCGCCGCCCTCGCAGCAGGCTGCGGCCCTCGCCGCCGCGGGAGACAGCTCCGGGGCGGGCCAGCTCCTGGAGCGCAGCCTGGACCGGAACAAGAAAGATTATCCCGGCTATGTCCTGCGCGGACTGTTCCGTCTGAAAAGCCGGGCCTGGAACCGGGCGCAGGGTGATTTCCGGCATGCGCTCTTTTCGCCCGACCCGGCTGTTCGCGCCCAGGCCTACCGAGGCCTGGGGGATGTGATCCGCTACGGTAGCGACGGGCACCTGACCCAGGCCGTGGACCAGTACCGTCTGGCCGTCCTGGCCGACTCTACCAACCGCGAGGCCCTGTTCTGCCTGGCCGAGGCCGGTTTCGACCTGGCCGACAGCAAGGGCTACGATCTGTCCAGTTCCGCCCTGAGCCGTCTGGTCTGGCTGGACCCGGAGTACCGCGGCGCGCTGGAGCTTTGGAACGACCGCTTTGTCCGCCACCCCGAGGACCAGACACGGCGGGTCTGTGAGGGCCTGGAGCGGCGGGCCGCCTCGGACAGCCTTCAGGGCAGCTACTGGCTGCACGCCGGGCGGCTGCGATTCCGTCTGGGTGACTGTGACTCCGCTCTGGCCGACCTGGAGCGTGCCGGAGCCGCGGCCCCAGCGTTCAAGCCCGCCGAGAGGCAGCTTCTGCGCGGACGGTGCCGTCTGGCCCTGGGTGACAGCCTGGCCTTCGAGGCCCTCTACGACAGCGCCCTGGTGGCCGCGGCTGCCGATGGCGACTACACCGCCCTGCTGGTTGAGGCCCAGGGGCTTTTCACCCCCGAGGAAGCGGCCAAATGGGAGCGTATGACCACCGCCACGGAGATGAACGCCTTTTTCCGCACTCTCTGGGCGCGTCGCGACCCCGACCCGCTTACCCCTTACAACGAGCGCCGGGTCACCCACTATGTCCGTCTGGCCGAGGCGCAGCAGTATTTCGCCCTGAGTAACCCGCATAGCAAGTTCCAGAATTCCGAAAGCTACAACCGTCTTGTCGCCCAGACCCTGCCCCAGCTTGGCACGTTCCGCCTGGGCGACCGGGATGCCGGCCCCTACGGGGTGGACCCGAAGCTTATGTTCAAGCGCGGCAGCAGCCTGGACCTGGACCAGCGCGGCCTGTTGTATCTGCGCCACGGTGCGCCGGATGAGGTGCGCCGCCCGGAGTCCCCGACCAACAAGCCCCTGGCCAGCCTTCTGGATGAGCACGAGGCCAGCATGCAGGACCTCCAGCCGGTCACTTTCGCAGATAAGCGGTTCGGCGACCCGGCGCCGGATGGGATGCCGAGCCAGGAGGTCTGGCGCTACGGCTCGGTGTTCTTCCCCTTCGAGAAAGTCTACGGGGCCGGCGATTTCGTCTACATTCCGGTCTACCTGAACAGCATCGGACGGATCGAGCAGGCGATGGAGTGCGAATCCTTCGAGGACCCGCTGCCGGCCTGCCGGCAGGATTTCCTGGGCGCCGATTTCCGCGGGCCGCAGGGACAAGTCGAGTTGTATTTCTTCCAGAGCCTGCCCCAGGACTCGGTGAAGATCGACAATGCGCCGTTCGCCGACCTGGCCCTGTTCGACACGACCTGGGCGGTGGTGGCGCGCGACTCCTCCCTGGCCTGGAGTGTCAAGGCCGGGCCGGAATATCTCTGGCTGGCCTCCAGCCGGGCGCTGCTTCCCTCCGGCGCCTACAACCTGGCCCTGCGCCTGGATGTACCCGGGCGGCGCGCGGTGCACCGCCAGGCACTCAGTTTCCACGCCTATACCGAGGGGGCTTTCGAGCTGAGCGGCGTGGTGCTGGGAGCGGCCCCGGCCCATGGACACGGTCTGTTCAGCCGCAACGGGGCGGAGATCGACCCGCGGCCCAGTTTGAGCTTCACGGTCGGCGAAAAGGTGGCGGTCTACCTGGAGTTGTACAACCTCTATCCGGACAGCGCCGGGCAGCACCAGTTCCAGGAGCGGGTGACAGTGGCGCGGGACGAACAGAAAAGCGAGCTGGCCCGTCTGCTGGGTTTTGCCTCGGAAAAGCGCGAGACCAGCCTGAGCATGACTTTTGAGCGCACCCCCTCCAAGGCGGCTCCCAGCACTCCGGAGAGCTTCGATATCGACACCGCCCCGCTGCTGCCCGGGGTCTACAGCCTGAACCTGGAGGTTCTCGACCGGGTGAGCGGCCTGCGCCGCACCCGCAAGTGCGCTTTCGAGGTCACGGAGCCGAAAGGCGGTAACTGATGCTTTCCCGTGGTGAGCGCTGCGCCGGAGTCCTGTTGTTCACGCTGGCCCTTGTCTGGGCCGGTGCCGTGACAGCCCTGGCCGGAGACAATACGGCGCTTTCACTTTCCGGGGTGGCGGATTCGCTATCCGAAGCCTCGGAAGTGGCCGACTCCCTGCGCCGCCTGGGGGACCCCCAGGGGCTGGCCCTGCTGGATGAGGCTGACAACCTTCTCGGAGCGGACAAGCTGCGCGCCGCCGAGCACAAATACTACGAGGCGCTTTTCTCTCGCAGCACGTCGGTGGTGGTCCGGGCGCGTTTCGGCCTGGCCGCGGTCTACGGCCGGACTCCCAACCGGATGTTCGACGCCGTGGCCCAGTACCGGCGAATCCTGCGCCTGGAGCCGGATAACCGCAAGGCGCTGCGGGCCCTGGCGGAGACCGGGTTCGCGCTCCAGGAGACCAGCGGCTTCGACCTGGCCGAGCGCGCCCTGCGCCGTCTGGTGCTGCTGGACCCGGAATACGAGGGGGCCTACGAGCTGTGGCGGGGGAAGATCCGGGATCAGGACCCGGAGGACCTGCGTCAGGTGGACAGTTGCCTTCGCGCCTGGCTGCCTCAGCATCCCGAGCGCGGCTACTGGTGGCTCGACCTGGCCTGGGACAGCTACCGTCTGGCTGACCTCGACGGGGTGTCCGCCAGCCTGGACAGCCTGCGCCTGCGCTGGGCGGATTACAAGCGTCCCGAGCAGAGCCTTCTTACCGCCCGCGTCTGCATGGAGCTGGGTGACACTGCTTTGTTCGAGCGGGGCTACAACGAGGCGCTGGAGATCGCGGGCCGGGAGGGCGGATTCGAGCGGCTGAGCATTGACGCCCAGACAATCATGACACCGGCCGAGCGGGCCGGCTGGAAGGGCATAAAAAGCCCGGAGCAGGGGGCGGCCCTGTTCCGCCAGTTCTGGATGCGCCGCGATCCCGACCCAACCACGCCACACAACGAGCGCCTGGTGGAGCACTACGCGCGCCTGGCCGAGGCCGAGAAATACTATAAGCAGCTTTTCCCGCACAGCAAGTTTCAGACTTCCAGCACTTACCGCAAGCTGATCACCGGCGATAAACAGCCTGAAACGATGGTTCTCGATTACGATCCGGACGAGGTGGTGGGCGATCTGGGCACGGCCCTGGCCCTGGACCAGCGCGGCCTGCTGTTCGTGCGCCACGGGCCGCCCGCGGTAATCAGCAAGCCGGATATCGGCAAGGAGCGGGACGGCAACCCGACCGAAACCTGGGTCTACGGCCGGAATGAGTACACGTTCGAGCGTAAGATGGGGGCCGGGGATTTCCTGTTCCTGCCCAATCCAAGAGTGGCGCGGGCGCTGACGACCGAAACTTTCGACGATCCGCTGCCCAGGCTCCAGCAGGACTACTACGGCGCGGATTTCCAGGGCCTGGATAACGAGGTGGATGTCGAATTCTTCCAGAGCGTGCCCCTGGCCGTATCGCCGAACCCCCCGGCCGCGGTGACAGTGCTCTACGACAGCACCTGGGCCGAGCTGGCCCGCGACAGCGCCGTGTCGGTGCCGGTGCGCACCCCGGCCGGCTCGTTCTGGCTGGGGATAAACCATCTGAGCGCCGGGCCTGGTAAGTATTTCTACGCCGCCAAACTGGACATCCCCGGCCGGCGCGTGCTGGCCCAAAATGAGCTCAAGCTCGCCACCTACAGCCGGTCCGCGCTGGATATCAGCGGCGTTGTGCTGGGAAGCACTCCACCGACCGGCAGTGCGCCACTGCAGCGCGGCGGGGTGGGCCTTCTGCCGCGTCCCAGCCTGCGTTTCGCCCGCGGCGAGCCGATAGATGTCTATTTTGAGGTCTACGGCCTGCGGCCAGGCCTGGATGGCGGGCGACGGTTCCGAGAGAAAGTGACCGTGGTCGCGGCCGGGGAAAAAGCGGCTGGCAAGGGAGGGCTTTTCGGGCTGTTCGGTGGCGGGAAAAGCAGGCACAGCCTGAGCCTCAGCTTCGACCGTCAGCCGGGGACCGGCGCGGATGTGATCCCGGAATCGTTCCAGATCGACACCGCGCCCCTGGACCCGGGACAGTACCGTCTGCGCCTGGAGGTAACCGACAATCACGGTGGCGGCAGCCGCAGCATGGAGTGGCTTTTCGAGCTAACCGGCCGCTGAGCGGGGTTGACTTGACCCTGACCACGTGCTAAGATTCGGCTGACTGAAACGCTATCCTCTTTTCCTCTTGTCTTTGCCTCTTTCACGGACACACACATGAGTGACCTGGCAGTGATGACCCACGGCCTGAGCCGTAGTTTCGGCAGCCTGGTGGCCCTGGACAGCCTGAGCCTGGCCGTGCCCCGCGGCACGATCTTCGGTTTCCTGGGCCCCAACGGCGCGGGCAAGACCACCACGATACGCCTTCTGCTGGGGCTTCTGGAGCCCAGCGCCGGCACGGCCCGCGTGCTGGGCTATGATACCGTGGCCGAATCGGACCTTGTGCGCGAGCGCTGCGGCGCTCTGCTCGAGCACCCCGGGCTGTACGAGCGCCTGAGCGCCCTGGACAACCTGGAGTTCTACGGACGGGTTTACCGTCTGAGCGCAGCCGAGCGCCGGGCGCGGATCGAGGAGCTTCTGAACCATGTCGGGCTGTGGGAGCGCCGGGGCGAGCGGATCAAGGACTGGAGCCGCGGGATGCGGCAGAAACTGGCCGTGGCGCGGCTCCTTCTGCACCGTCCGCAGCTCATTTTCCTGGATGAGCCCACCGCCGGCCTGGATGCCGTGGCCGCCGCGGCCCTGCGCGAGGACCTCCTGGCCCTGAAACAGCGCGAGGGGGTGAGTATTTTCCTGACCACCCACTATCTGGCCGAGGCCGAGAAGCTCTGCGACCGGGTGGCCGTGATCAACAAGGGCCGCCTGGTGGCCGAGGGTGCGCCCGGCGAGCTTCTGGCAGACAAGTCCGGCCAGTTGGTGCGGGTGGAGGGACGCGCCCTTCCGCAGGAGGGTATCCTGGAGGCGATCCGTCACCTGCCCGGAGTGCGCGAGGCCGCTTTCGCGGACACGGCGCTCGAGGTGCGTTTTGAGAACGGTTTCTCCAGCGCCCCCCTGGTGCGCCTTCTGGTGGAGCTGGGCGCCGAGATCGAAGAGGTGCGCAAAGTTAAAGCCTCGCTGGAGGAGAGTTTCCTGGCCCTGCTCAAGGAGGACCGATGAGATTCCAGGATACCCTGACCCTGATGTGGAAAGACCTGCGTGAGCTGCCCCGGATCTACGGCGATTCGAAAGCCGGTGTTCTGGGGTTCCTGTTCCCCGTGTTTTTCCTCGGAATCATGCTGCCGCTGCAGATGGGTGAGAAATGGCTGGAGCCGGGCCTGAACATGTTTTTCGCGGCCTGGTTCTCGATAATCATGGTGTTCACCATGGTGGCCGACTCGTTCGCCGGGGAGCGGGAGCGCAAGACTTTAGAAGCCCTGCTCGCCACCCGTCTTAGCGACCGGGCGATCCTGGCGGCCAAGCTGCTCACCGCGATCTGTTTCGC
>CAYLSM010000108.1:0-14318 GCA_964386505.1 uncultured Gemmatimonadales bacterium | reverse complement strand
GCACCTCGACCGACAGTCCGGTCGGCACGGCGCGCAACACTTTCGTCGGGGGCCTCTCGGGCATCTGGACCGTGCTTAACTACCTGTTCTGCACCCCGTTCTACTGGTTTATCGGCCTGTGGTACAGGCGCTATCGCATGATCACGATGGGCGACTTTTTCGAGGAGCGTTTCCAGAGCCGCCCGATGGCCGGGATGTATGCCATTTTCGGGCTGTTCTTCTTCGTTGTCTGGCTTTCGGTCGGTTTTTCAGCTGCGGCCAAGACCATTGTCGCCCTGACCCCCAAGCCGGTGGCGGCGCTCACCGCGGTTGAAAAGCAGGAGTACGACCAGTTCCAGCGCCTGTCCGATCTGGAGGGACAGGATTACGCGCACCTGGACGAGCAGAGCCGGCAGGAACTCCAGACCCTGCGCGAGATCGCCCCGCGGGGCAAGTTCAGCTACGTCAGCCCCACCGCCCTGACCATTTTCATCGGCGTGGTGGTGCTGCTCTACAGTTGGGCCGGCGGGATGCTGGCCGCTTACCTGACCGATTTTATCCAGGGAATATTCATCATCCTGCTCTCGTTCATCCTCATCCCGTTCGGCCTCTGGCAGATCAGCGCCCGGTTCGGCGGCACGGGCCTGCTGGATGGGTTTCGCCTGATGCACCAGCAGTTGCCGCAGGAATTTTTCGATATCCTCGGCTCGCCCCTGGCCAGCGATTTCACCTGGTACTACCTGCTGGCGGTCACGGCAATCAACCTGGTGGGCATCGTGGTGCAGCCGCATATGATCGTGGTGGGCGGCGGCTCGGCCAAGGATGAGTTGAGCGCGCGGGTTGGGATCATGGTGGGCAACTACATCAAGCGTTTCCTGACCATCGCCTGGGCCTTGACCGGCCTGATCGCGGTGGCCCTGTACGCCCGCGAGCTGGCTGACCCCGATCTGGTCTGGGGCCACGCCACCCGCGACCTGCTGGGCCCGGTGGGGTTCGGGCTGGTCGGGCTGATGATCAGCGCTCTGATGGCGGCCCTGATGTCCAGTGCCAGCTGTTACATCCTGGTGGCCAGCAGCCTGGTCGTGCGCAACCTTTACAGCTGGATCCAGCCCGGCCGCAGCGAGGGGCACTACGTGTTCGTCGGGCGCCTGGCCAGCGCGCTCACCATTTCGGGCGGGATTTTCTTCTCGATCTACTATTACGACGTGTTCGACCAGCTCAAGGTGGCCTGGGAACTGCCGGTCATCTTCGCCGCCACGGTATGGGTGGCGATGTTCTGGCGGCGGGCCACCCGGATGGCGGCCTGGGTCACGGTGGTGGCCACGGCGCTGCTGTTTTTCATTATCCCGATGCTCTATCCGGTGGTCAACCCTTCACTGCGGTATAACCCCAGCTACCTGGCCGTCACCCAGACCCACGAGGTGGTGCGAAGCTACGAGGCCCGTCAGTACGATGTCTGGAAGCGGCAGCAGGAGATAGAGCGCTACCGTTCCCGGCTTGACGCCGGCCAGAGCGTGGAGGGTGAGGAGCCCGGTCCCCTGGCTATTGGCGACCGGATCACACTCACCACCAAGCCCCCGTCGAAATCGATCTATTGGACCAAGGGCGTGGGGGTGGACAGCCAGGGACGGCGCTACGGGCAGGGCTTTTTCAACCTGGAGATGGCGGTGCTGGCGGGTTGCGGGATGGACCTGACGAGCCTGGCCAATCCGATGATCGAGACTCTGCGCCTGCCGTTCCGTATCGTGCTGCCCATCCTGCTGATGGTTCTGCTGTCGTTTTTCACCCGTCCGGTGGACAAGGGCGTGCTAAACCGGTTCTACGCCAAGATGAAGACCCCGGTCAACCCCGACCCGGCCACGGACCGCGCCGAGCTGGAAAAGTCCTACAGCCGTCCGGACCGGTTCGACCACACCAAGCTGTTCCCGGGCACCAACCTTGAATTCACCCACTGGACCCGCGAGGACACCGCAGGCTTTGCATTCGGTCTGCTGGCCGCCGGGGTGGTGATCGGACTCACTCTCTGGGTGGCCGGCATAGGTAGCTGAAACATTCGTACAAGCTGAAAGAAAAAGGCAGGTTCCGTCTGTTGCGGAGCCTGCCTTTCCGTTGATACCCCTGCGTAGCGGGAAGCTATTCCCGCGCTCCGCTCAGCACCTCGCGCGGACTGGATATCTCGATCTGGCCGTGCAGCTCGTTGAACAGCCCCATCACGGTCGAGCGCAGAGTCTGCCATTTCTGGGTGCATTTCTGCTCGGACTGCTGCAGGGAGATGAATTTCTGGTTCATCTGGGGGAGGTCGCCCAGGGCCAGGTTGAATTTCTTGCGCAGCTCGTTCAGAACCACCCACTGCTGGCGCAGGGTGATTTTCCGCTGTTCCAAAGCTTTCAGAGCAACCGCGTCGCCGGCCTCGAGATTTTTTTTGATCTTGCGCATCTCGGGCAGCATCCGCTTGATCTCCTGCCGCTGCTTGACCAGCCGGATTTTCTGGGAGGTCAGTTCGTCTTTCAGGTTATCGATCCTCTTTTTTGCCTCCTCCGCCTGCTTGATCGCCTCCAGATAAAGAACCCGGAAATGGCCGGTCTGGCGCAGGATTTTTTCATATTCGACCACCTTGTTCTCCAGGGCTTTTCTTTTGCGATAAATGAAGAGCATGTAGAGGGCGAACAGTAACACTGTCGCGATGAAAATCAGTACAAAAACATCCAGAAAGTCCAGGCCCATACGGGTCTCCACGGAGGCTGGCAGTTATCAGGGTTGATAAAATTATGTTGCTCCGGGGGGTAGTGTCAAGTTGCATCTGGAGGCAGCCTCCAGGGGAGGGCTCATGGAAAGTGCCGTGCCTGCCTGGCGGGCTGTCTCTATCGCAGCCGGAGGAAGGCACGATTGTTCCGTTGCCGGAGTGGTGACGCGGGGAGCCTGTCTGGCACGTTTCGTGCTTTTATCCAGGCAGACCCCAACCCGCTAAGGAGGGAGCATGTTCCGGTCAAAAGGCTTCTGGAGTTTTCTCAAGCTGGTCACTGGCATCGGGTTCCTGTTCTCGATCGAACTGCTTATCCTGCTGCACCTGTTCTTCTGAGACAGGACAACAGCTTTCCCCATCTTTACACACCGGAAAAAACGGCCGGCCCACCCGATCGTTTGTGCACGCTTTTTCCTCCCGCTGATCAACAGGGTTGATTTTCCAACCGGATGCACATACTTTTCGCCTCATGTTTTTAAGAATGTATCGAGCCTGAAACATCGATTTCGTGTAGCGCTCCGTACCTTAACGGAGACGCTGGCCCCGATTTCCTGTGACAGATGAGAGCCGGCATGAACATCAAAAAGCACCCGCAAGAGGATTTACAAAAGTTTGAGGAGCTTTTCGGCCACGCGCCCACAGTGTACGTGAACTCCCCCGGCCGCGCCAACATCATCGGCGAGCACACGGACTACAACGACGGGCTGGTGTTTCCGATCGGCATTGAAAGCCGTATCACCATGACCGCCGCACCCAACGGCCTGGACAAGGTTCGTCTCTACGGCAAGGCCTTCGAGGAGGCGGCCGAGTTCGAGCTGGCAGGACTGAAGAAGAACAAGCACTGGTCGGACTACGTGAAGGGGACGATTCGGGAGCTGAACCGGCGCAAGATTCATGTGGCCGGGTTCGATGCCTATATCGGCGGCGACCTGCCCATTGCAAGCGGGCTGAGCAGTTCAGCCTCCCTGGAGCTGGCGGTCTGCCGGGCCTGCTCGCTGCTGGAGGGTTTCGAGCTGGAGGCGGTAGAGGAAATCAAGCTCTGCCGTCAGGCCGAGAACCAGTTTGTCGGCGTGAGCTGCGGGATCATGGACCAGTTCGCCATCCGCATGGGTCAGGAGCACCACGGCGTGTTCCTGGACTGCCGAGACCTGAACTACGAGCTGGTGCCCATACCCAGCGATGAGCTTGTGTTTGTCCTCACCTACAGCGGGGTCAAGCGCGGCCTGGGGGCGACCGCCTACCAGGAGCGCCAGCGCCAGTGCCAGAAAGGCGTGCAGTATTTCAACGGAGTCAACAAGTCACTGCGCAGCCTGCGCGATGTGACCGAGGGATTCCTTCAGGTGAGCAAGGACAACCTCGACCCGGTTATCTACCGCCGCTGCCGTCACGTGGTCACCGAGAACCGTCGCGTGGAGGCCGCGGTGGCCGCACTGCGCAAGCCCGATATGTCCCTGTTCGGCGAGCTGATGAACACCAGCCACGAGAGCCTGAAAAGCGACTACGAGGTGAGCTGCAAGGAGTTGGACCTGCTGGTGGACCTGGCGCGCCAGGCCCCCGGAGTGCTGGGCTCGCGAATGACCGGCGCCGGTTTCGGCGGCTGCACGATCTCGCTTGTCCAGCGCACCTGGATCGAGGAATTCAAGCACCGGGTGGGACCGACCTACACCCGCAGCACCGGCCTGACCCCGGAGTTCCTGGTCACTCACGCCAGCCGCGGGGTCTGGGGCGAGAAGCTCTGAGACTGAGGCCGGCGGGCTGATAAAATCACGGGAATGCAAAAGGGACGCGCCCGAGCGAATCGGACGCGTCCCTTTCTTTTTTACTCAAAACAGCTTTTCCTGCCTCACTGCCCGGCCATTTTCTTGAGCAAGGCCAGAAGGTCGAACACGTCCACCTTCCCGTTGCCGTCCACATCGGCGGCGGCGTTGGCACTGGTCGTGCCGCTGAGCATCTTCAGCAGTGACAGCAGATCGAACACGTCCACCTTTGAGTTGCCGTCCACGTCGCCACCCAGCACCTGGGTAACCCCGTCGATCAGGATCGAGAAACTGTACGTGCCGCTGGGCGCCTGCACCGGGTCGGTGACCACGTGGGTCGAGTCGTTGGCCTCCACGTAATAGAGCACCGTATGGCCCTCACTCACTCCCGGTATCTGGCCCTTGTAACGGTTGAGCTGGCCCGAGACCGGCGACATTGTCACCGGGCTGAACTGCCCGCCCTCCAGGGCCCAGTACAGACGGACATTGCGGACCAGGACATTGTCCACCACGCTTGCGGTGACAGTGTAGGGCCCGAGTTCGTCCGTGGTGTTCTCCAACTGCGAGACCGCGGTGATGTAAGGAGCCTGGAGGTCGAGCACCACGCCCAGGGTGTAATCCGGGAAGCGGGACAGGTCGGCCTGGGCCACCGCAGTGTTATTGAGCGTGTCGAGGGTGGTGGGCAGTTGCACGAAATTTCCGCTCATATCCATCCCGAACACCGAAATCCCGGCCTCGGTGAACTCCGGGATGTCGCGCGCCGGCACGTCCTCGTCGTTGTAGTTGAGCGTGATCTCGAAAGTCAGCCCGGTCAGGCTGCCGGTCAGGGCAGAGGTCAGGTCGAGACCCCAGCCGCGGCGGATGCCGTAGAAATCGCCACCCGAGGTCCCGTCCTCGCTCAGGAACGGCAGCACCTTGATCTTGTCCTTGGACTTGGCCAGGAAACTGTACCTGGGCGGTAGTTCCGCTGCGGCGGCAAGCTGGGCGAACGTGTTCGGTTCCGGCGCGCTCAGCGAGCCAGAGGTTTCGCTGCCGGCTATCCCGCCCGCCACCGGCAATGGACCGTTATTGTGCAGGCTCAGGTGCAGGCCGGTGCCCGGGAACCCGTACTGGAACGGCGTCCCTCCCGGCGGCAGACTGGGCACGTCAACCGAGTCGCGGCGGATGATCTTGAATGCGATCGATTTGCTGTCCGTGCCCCCGCGGCCGTCCGAGGCGGTCACCTTGAACACGGCCGAGGGTATTTTGCGGTCCTTGTCCAGCAGGGCGGTGTTGAACACGAACACGCTGTTGTTGCGTATCTCGACCGACTGGATGTAGGGGGTCTGGGTCGAGTCGATGGCGATAGTGACCGGGTCCTGATCCGGGTCGGAGGTGGTGATCTCGAAGCTGATCGCATCGCCCTCGCGCACCTGCTGGTCGCGCAGCTCGAAAATGACAGGCGGGCGGTTGCGGTCTGCCACGTCGATGGTGACCTCCTGGGAGGCGGTCATCTCACCGTCGCCGGCCAGGAACGTGACCTTGTACTGCCCCGCCTGCTCGTAGGTGGGCGGCCAGAAGAAATCCCCGCTGGACGGGTTGAGGCTGGAGCCCTCGGGCAGAGTGCTCGAGACCACCGGTATCCGGTTGCCCGAACCGTCCACTGCGCTCACCTGGAAGGACAGGGAATCGCCCTCGTCCACAGTGAGCTGTGTCGGGGCGGTCAGGGTCGGCGCCACCGGCACGTCGGTCACCGTGATCTCCACAACCTTGTGGTCGGTCAGTTCTCCGTCGCTGGCCACGAAATCCAGACTGTACATCCCGGCCTGGCTGTAGTCGGGCTGGAACGTGAACACCCCGGTGGTGTTGTCGAAGGCGGCGTTATCGGGCATGGGATTGATAAACACGCTTACCGGGTCGTTCTCGGGGTCGGAGGCGCTGACCACCAGGCTGAGCACCTCGCCCTCGGCCACTGAGAGATCGGGAATATCGCCCAGAGCGGGCGGGAGGTTGACCGCATCGCCCACGGTGACATACAGTGTGCGGCTGTCCATTGCCCCGGCCTTGTCCGTGACAGTGAACGTGATCCCGTAATTGCCCGCGACACCGGGTGTCCAGTTGAACGCGGCTGGCTTGGCAACCTTGTCGAAAGTCGCCCCCTGCGGCAGGCTCGGCGCGTCGAAACTGAGCACGTCGGCCGAGTCCGGGTCCGTGGCGCTCACGCTGATCGCCACCGCCTGTCCGACCGAGACCGCCAGGTTCTGCAGGCCGGTCAGGCGCGGGGCGCGGTTGACATCGGTCACAGTGACTTTACTTGTGACCGAGTGCAACTGGCCGTCGCTGTCGCGGCAACTGAAAGTGAGGTTGTAGCTGCCGGCCTGGGTGTAGGTGGGACGGAACAGGAACGTGCCGCTCAGGACATCGAATGCGGCCCCGGCGGGCAGGCTGGACGGGGTGTCGAAAATCACCCGGCGGCCGTCCGGATAGCTGCCATTGACCTGGAACCGCAATTCGGCCCCCTCGGCCACCGTAAAATCGCCCGGCGACTGAAGCGAGGCCCGCTGAACAACCTCGCTCACATTCAGGACCAGAACCCTTTCGGTCTTGAAACTCCCGTCGCCCACGCCTACCGTGACCAGGAAACGGCCTTTCTGCTGGTAGTCAGGGGTCCAGGTCAGGGTATGAGCGTTTTTGTCGAATACTGCTCCGCGCGGATAGTCACGGGCGTAGAAATCCAGTTTCTTGCCGCTCTGGCTCGTGGCACTGACAGTCACTGTCAGCATTTTGCCCTGCTCGGTGGCGGCGCTGCCCACCACGGTCAGGCTGGGGGGAAGGCTGGCCGGGCCGATAAAGATATCGACCGTGATCTTGTCTTTCAGCCCGGCCTTGTCCGTGGCGACAAAAGAGGCCTTATAGGGGCCGCTCTGCTGCGAGGAGGGGGTCCAGCTGAAACTGCCGCTGGCCGGGTCGAACGCTGCTCCCGGCGGGATCACTTTCTGCCCGTTGACCTGATCCACGGCCAGGGTGACCAGGTCTCCCGGGTCGGGGTCCGCGGCCAGGACAGTGAACGAAACCGACTGGCCGGCCTGGCTTTCGATCCTCGGTATCCGGAGGATGGTGGGGGCGCGGTTGACCGCCTTGACAGTGAAAGTGTAGTCCTTGACTGTCGAGTCCTGGGCTTCCTCCACCACCGCCACGGTGAACTTGTAGCTTCCGGCCGAGCCGAAAGGCGGCAGCCAGCTCACGACATTGCCCTGCTGCATGGCGCCGGAGGGCAGGCCGCGGAAATGGAATACCAGCTTGTCGCCGTCCGCGTCGTAACCGGGGACAGCGAACGAGCCGGGCACGCCCTCGTTCAGCTCGACCGGGGCAGGGAAATCACTCAGCACGGGCAGGGTGTTCTGACGCTCGATTTCGACCTGCATGGTGGCGGAGGTCTTGTTGCCCTTGGCATCTGCGGCCAGGAACGTGAGTGTCAGTTTCTGCTGTCCGGTGCCGAGCTTGGGAGCGGTGAAACTGAGCGAGGCGGTGCCGTTGCCGTTGTCCTTGAACGTGGCACCGGCCAGAGCCAGACCCGGCGCGGACAGAGTGATTGCATCTCCCTCCGGGTCCGTGGCCGTGACATTGATCACCACATTGTCCTCCACCCGGACGTGAAGTTCGGGCAGAGGCTGGAACACCGGCGGCTTGTTCTGGACCAGTATCTCGGTCTTGATCCTTCCCTCGCCGATATCATAGTTGCCGGTGACAGAGTTGTCGCTCTGAAGGCGTGTTTCGAGAGAGACGGGCCAGATTTTGGTCCCACCCGACACGGCCATGGAGGCGTTGCCGACCCAGCTCCCACCCGGACCGGGCACCAAGCCGGCCTTGATGCGGCTGAGGGTGAAAGTCACCTTGTCGCCCGAGAGGGTGCCATCCCCGGCCAGGGCGTTGCCATCCGCCGAAAGGGTCAGGCTGAGCGCCAGGGAGCCGCTGGCCTGGGAATCGAGCTTTTTCGCATCCACGCTGAGAGTGAATTTGCGGCTGGCGGCGTCCCAACGGCCGCCTGCGATCACCGGCAGGCTGGAACTGGTCCCGGCCGTCTGTCCGGTCGTGGTGATGTCGGCCGCGATCTTGCTGGCCAGCACGCTCAGGTCGTTCTGGATGATGCCGGTTACCGTGACCTTGCGGTTACGCAGCGAGTCAACCGGGATTCTCAGGGTGTCCCCGCGCAGGTTGACATAGACCGTGCGGTCGGTCACGGTGACCGGGCGGCTGATCTGCTGGTTGTACTGGTCGGTGAATGTCAGGACCAGCGACTTGCCACTGACCGAACTCACCGTGCCGTCCAGGCTGACCGCGTCGCCGGGCTTGAGGGTCTGGCTGCCGGTGTCGAGCGAGCCACCCTTGGTAATAGTCCCGGTGATCAAGCCCGAGCTGGCGTAGAGTTCGGCCGAGACCAGGGTGTTGGCGCCCAGCACTCCGCTCCACTTGCCGGTCAGCTTGTTGTCCTCGCCACTCAGTTTGCTGAGCACCAGGTTTTGGGCCGCCTCGCCCTCGGGTGTGAGAGTTCCTTTAACGCTCTTGAAATCGGCGCTGACATCCATCCTGCCGGTGGCGTAACGTGCGGCGAGGGTGGTGCCCTCGTTCAGGTTGATCTTGAAAGTGAATACCAGTCCATCGCGCTTGCCGTCGATCAGGGTGAACTTGTTCACCTGCACGTTGGTGGTGATCTTGACCACTGTGACAGAGTCGGCGCGCACGGTCTGGGGCTCGGTAAGGATACCCGAGCCGCGGACAAAGGCGCCGCTGACCAGAGCGCTGACCGAACCGGCGGACACCTTGCCGTTGTCATCCTGCAGCCAGACGGTGGTGCCTGTGTAGTTCACGGTCAGGCGCTGGGCCACGGTCTCTCCGGTCCTGCGGTACTCGACCACGAACGAGTTCGTCCCGGTCGAGACCACCGTGCCGTCGAACGACTGGCGCGTGGGCTGGGGAAGCTCGACCCAGGCGGCGGCCAGCACCTTGGAGGTGTTCACCTTGCCGCGCACCTTGACCTGCATGCTGCGCAGGATGTCGGAGCGGGTCAGGGCCTGGCCGGTCTGCTGACGGACTATCGAGGTGCCCGTGCCCAACTGGACCTTGAGCACCACCGTGGCGCCGCTGCGGTCGCGGGTCTCCAGGTCGAAACCATCGGTGGTCAGGGCCGCCACCACGCCGCTCAGGCTGACATACGAGCCGTAGACCAGCCGTATCTCGGTGGCGTTCACCGATTTGCCATCCGAGCCCACCACACCCCTGATACTGATCGAGTCTCCGACTGTCAGGTCGGCCACGGCCAGAGTAAAGCCCTCGGAATGAGTGATGACAGTGTTCGTCTGCACCTGCACCGTGGCCTCGCTCCAGGGCGTTGCGCTTCCGGTGAGTTCTACTCCCAGGGCATTACCGTTTATGGCCTTGATCCAGGCAGTGATATTGACCGTATCGCCGGGCTTGGGCCCGGCAGTGCGCACTGTGACAGTCAGGGCCCTCGGCCTGGTGCTGGCCTGGGTGTCGGCTTCCACCTCCACGTTGTCGCCCAGTTTGAGTGTCACCGTGGCGCCGGCCTGGTCCTTGATTGCGGTGTTCTGGTCGCGCAGGAAACGCTGAGTCCTGGTCTGTCCGAGAGAGTCGATGTACTGGACTTCGAGCGAATCGGTCCAGAGCGCGGATATCGAGCCGGAGAGACGCACTTTAAGGCCCGGATTGGGAACAGTCGAGCGCAGCGTGATCGTAAGCGCCCTCAGTTTGCCGCTGACCTGGGTCTCGGCCTCCACTTCCACGTCATCGCCCACCTTGAGTGTCACCGTGGCCCCGGCTTGGTCCTTGATTACGGTGTTCTGGTCGCGCAGAAGGCGCTGTTTCCTGTTCTGACCGGCAGAATCGTACTGGATTTCGAGCGAGTCGGTCCAGAGCGCAGTCACCGGGCCGACAAGGCGCACTTTCTGGCCGGGGATGGGTCCGCTGGTCCGCACCGTGACAGTGAGCGCCTTGAGCTTGCCGCTGGTCTGGGTCTCGGCTTCCACCTCCACGTTATCGCCCACCTTGAGAGTGACCACCGCGCCATTCGGGTCCTTGACCGTGGTGCTCTGGTCGCGCAGAAGGCGCTGTTTCTTGGTCTGGCCCAGCGTATCGTACTGGATTTCGAGCGAATCTGTCCAGAGTGCGCTCACCGAGCCGACAAGGCGCACTTTCTGGCCGGGCTGGGTCCCGCCGGTGGAAACTACGATACGGAGTGTTTTTTTCGACCCGTCATTCTGAATCTGGAGCGTGGCGGATATCGTGGCGCCCATTGAAAGCTGGGCGGTCAGGCCGTTGGCGTCGACAATCGGCGTGGTGTTGTCGTATTTGATCGTATCGATTCGAGTGGCTCCGCCAGCCGGGTCGGTGTAACGGGTGACCACGAACCCGCTGCCCAGGAAAGTCACCTCGCCACCCAGGCGCAGGGTGTCGCCGGGGGCGGCCCCGCCGGTTCCGGTGGTAGCCCAGAGCAGAAGGAAACGCTTGTCCGTGGTGATCTGAACCTCACCCTGGATTACATCTCCGGTTTTCAGGGTGACCGTGTTGCCATTGCGGTCCTTGATCTGCGTGTTCTGGTCGAAGAAAGCCCGCTCCAGCGTGGTGGTTCCGTCCTCGTTGCGCACCTGCGCCTCGACCGAGTCGCTCCAGATTCGGGCGACCGTGCCGGTGAACAGGACCTTGTCACCGGGCTTGTTTCCACCACCGCCGACAACAAGGGACAGCACCTGGAGCTTGCCGTCCGTCCGGACCTGCGCCTCGCCGCCGAACTGATCCCCGACCTTGAGCGTCACCGTATTGCCCTGGGCGTCCTTGATCGTCGCCGTGGCGTCAATGTAGAGGGTGTCGTAGCCGGTCTTTCCGCTCTGCGTATCCTGCCAGTGGTTGACAATGAACCCGCTGCCCAGGAACACCACCTCGCCACCGACCTGGACTTTCTCGCCGGGCTTGGGTCCCTGCGGGTGAACGACTATTTTCATCACTTTCTCGGTCCGGTCGGCCTGGACCTGGATTTCGGCGCTGACATTCTGCCCGAGGGCGAGCTGGACTGTGGCGCCGCTCTCATCCACAATCGGGACCGAGGCGTCGTACTTGATCGTATCCTGTCCGCTATTCCCAGACTCCGGGTCGGTCCACTGGGCGACCAGGTAGCCGCTGCCCAGGAAAATGACTGTCCCGCCGCGCTGGTAGGTCTCGCCGGGCTGCGGGCCGCCGCCTCCACCCGTCCCCACGATAATTTTCAGCACTTTCGGCTTACCGTCCGACTGGATTTCTATCTCTGCCTGCACGGGCTTGCCCACCACGAGCTGTGTCGGCGCGCCGGTCTCGTCGACTATGGGTGTGCTGGATATATCATAGCGCAGGGTGTCCACTCCGGACTTGCCTGAGGTCGGGTCCTGCCAGGAGGCGATGAAGAAACCGTCGCCGATCTCGATCACTGTCCCGCCGATAGTCATTTTCTCACCGGGTTGTGGTCCTCCGCCTCCGCCGCCGGACTGGACTGTCACTCTGGTCGCTTTCTGGCTCCCATCGCTCTGAATAACCACTTCCATCTGCACAGGGTCGCCGACCTTGAGCTGGACCGGGGCGCCGGTGATATCAACATACTGTGTCGAGGCATCGACAAGAACCTTGTCCGTTCCCTGTTCGCCAGTTTCCGGGTTATGCCAGGAAGTAGTGAAATAGCCCGAACCAATCTCGGTGACTGTCCCGCCGATCACAATCGTCTGGCCGGGCTGCGGCCCTCCGCCGCCCAGCACCGTGACTTTGAACGCCTTTTTGCTGCCGTCGGTCTGGATCTGCGCATCGATCTGGACATTGTCCCCGACTTTGATCTGCACCACTGCTCCGGTCACGTCGACAAACTGGGTCGAGGCATCGAAAGATATCCGGTCGGAACCCTGCTCTCCGGTGTCCGGGTTATGCCAGGAGGAGATAAAATACCCCGAGCCGATCTCGGAGATGGTCCCGCCGAAAGTCACGTTCTCGCCGGGTTGAGGACCCACGACACCGCCGGTCTGGACAATCACTTTCAGGGCTTTGCTGCTGCCGTCGGTCTGGATCTGGACATCGATCTGCACGTTGTCGCCGACTTTGAGCTGCACTGTGGCGCCGTTCATATCCACATACTGGGTCGCGCCGTCGACAACGATCCTGTCCGTACCCTGCTCGCCGGTTTGCTGGTTATGCCAGGTGGAAATGAAATACCCCGAGCCGATCTCCGAAACAGTCCCGCCGATAGTCATGGTCTGGCCGACATTGGTGGGCGGATTGGTCGTTCCGCCGTCGGCCGGTGGAGGCGGCACCTCGAAAATCTGGGTCGCCAGCCAGCCATCCTGATACGCTGTCCCTACTCCGACCCCGAAATCGCCCATGCTGAGCGGAGCCGTCGCCCCTGTCATGTAGTAATACTGGGTGGAACCGCTGATATAGACCTTGAACGAGGTAGGCATGCCGGGCAATGGGCTGATCGGCGTGAAAACGATGTAATTTGCCGTGATTTCAGTAACCTGTCCCTGGAAATTCGGTTGCTGCGGAGGTGTGACCTGGGCGGCCAAACCCAGGTAGGACAATGAGACAAGCAATGCAGCAAGCATCAGAACTGCGCGGGTCCGTCCTGTAAATGATGTTTTCATGAGGGGGCTCCTTACTCAGAAATGAACCTGTAGCCATACCGGTGATTTTTCCGGAGCATCCTTTGGCAGATAGAAATCAAGCTGGTTTGCATGCCTGGATGAAATGTCTATGCGATTATAGCGGGTGCAAAACGACCCGGCACAAAGGAGAGGGTGCCATGGCGGGTTGGCCTACCATCTTCCACGGTCGTCGATTACGCTTTATCTGATAGAAAAAACAATATCAATCTCAGGCAAATGGTTGCCGTGATTTGTGGTGCAGGCATTTCATCTTACACAAATACCGGAAAATTGTCAACGCAGGAAAACCCGGCTTGCGGACGATAGTGACGGATATACCACTATAAGGAGGGGTGCTATTTTTTATTGAGGGCAAACTGGATGGGATAGTTGATCCACATCGGCACGCGGCTTCCGTTCTTAACCGCTGGACGGAAACGTGTTTTCATGGCCGCTTTGACCGCGGCATCATCCATCGAGGGCAGGCCGCTGGAGGTTACCACCTCGGCCTCATCCACCACTCCGCTTTCTGTCACGTGAATACGCAGTTCCACCGAGCCCTCGACCCGGTTCTTTTCTGCATCCTTGGGATAGACCGGCGGCACCAGCATCACCAGCTCGGGACGGCGCGAGAGAGCGCTCCCGCCGCCGGCGCCTCCTCCGCCGCCACCGCCCGTGCCGCCACCGGCGGATTCCTCGGCCCCGATGTCCAGCGCCCCGAGTTCGATCTTTGGCACGGGCATAGAATCCTGGACCGCATCCACCTCGGTGATCTTGGGCACCTTGACCATCTGGCGGGCCAGGCTGGCCCGCGGGCGGGCGTTGATCACCTCGAACACGTGCGGACTCAGGGCCAGCAGCTCTTTCTGTTCCTGGGATATCTCGACATCCTCAGGCTTGCTCTCGCGGTAAAAAAACAGCAGAAGGTGCAGGCAGATCGAGATCAGCAACGCGTCGCGGAATACGCGGTCGTAGTTTTTCCGGCCGGCGGCGAATCCCAGGCGACGGTAGATGGCGTTCCGGACTTTATTCAGCCAGGTACGTTTTCTTGAGGAACCGTTGGTCTCGGCAAGGTTTATATTCAAGAAAACCTCATACTTACAGGAGATTCGATGCAGGCGGCCTCGACAGATTCATGCCTTCACAAACCATACCCTTGAGAGCCTGCCATGTTCCGGCAGAATGCCT
>CAYLSM010000107.1:0-14394 GCA_964386505.1 uncultured Gemmatimonadales bacterium | reverse complement strand
ATCTTGTCGCGCGGAAGGTCATGCTTGTAGGACCAGGCGGACCAGGCGCGCCCTTTGACCTCCGGGTCGAACTCCATCCAGTAGCAGGTGTTGGTCCAGTTGCTGGGAACTCCGCGGATCCCGCTTGTCCAGGACTGGCCGCCGTCGAAACTCTGGAACGCCCCGATGTCGGTGGTGGGGGCGAACACATGCAGGCTGTCGAACGGGTCGAACTTCATCGTGTAACTGCCGGTCACATCCAGGCCGCGGCTGTAATAGGTTCCGTCCGCGTTGGTGTTGGAGTAGACCTGGTTCCAGGTTTTACCGCCGTCAAGGGTGCGGATCGTGCCACCGTAGTCGGTTACGTATGCGATATCGCCGTTCGAGGCGCAGACCCCGATCGACAGCGCGCTTCCGCGCCATCCCGGTCCGTAGACCGCATCCAGCCAGCCTGCATCGGTCAGGTTGTTCAGCACCAGGCTGCTCCAGCCCGAATGATAGACCCATTCCCACTTGGCCCCGCGGTCGGCGCTGCGGAATATGCCGAAAGTGCCTCCCGGGAAATCCGGGCAGGAGAGATAGACCACGCCCGGGTTGCCCTCGCAGACCGCCAGGGTGTTGTAGGTGCCGCCGGTCAGGGTACTGGTGGTCACGTTGCTCCAGGTGGCCCCCCGGTCCGCGCTGCGGTAGACCTTGTTACTTCCCAGGACATACAGAAGGGTTCCCTGGCTGTCATGTCCGCCCTCGGCCGCGTCCAGCGACGAGAGTGGCAGACTGACCGGAGTGGACTGGCCCGTGGTCTCGGAGACAAGCAGCGCCTGGTTCTGGGTGACAACCAGCACTTCATCCGCTTTGTCCCACCAGGAACCAGGGAACAGGGCGATCACCGGCGAGCTCAGATCGGAGACAAGGCGGCGCCAGGTGGCCCCGTAGTCGTTGGAGACCAGCACATAGTAGCTGGCGCCCCAGGGCGCGGAGTGGACGATCCAGAGGTGGTTGCTGTCCGATGGGTCCACGCGCACCAGTTCCACCTCGGTGGACTGCTCGCCCTCGGGCTGGCCCTGGGCTGTTTCGACCCAGTAGTCGGCGTGGTCGCCCTCCATGTGCTCCTTGATTATGTCGGCCGGGTCGGGGTAGACAATCTCCCAGCGCAGGCCCTTGTCCCGGCTGCGCAGAAGCATGCCGGAGGCGGCGTAGACCGTGTTCGGGTTGGAGGGGTCGAACTCGAAATCCAGGATGACGTTGCGCAGGTTGAACATGCGCCAGGTCTTGGCGTTGTCGTAGGTCACGTAGGCCCCGGTCATGTCGCAGCGTTCGAACACGTTGTCCGGGTCGGCCGGGTTGACCGTTGGCAGGAACTGGCCGCCTCCTCCGCCCGGCCCGGCCACGCGCCAGGAGGTGGCGGTTAGTGGCGCAGCGCTGACCGTTTCGCCCTTGAGCTTGCGGGTCAGAAATATGACATCCGACAGGGAGCGCACCCCGTCACCGTTGAAATCATAGGCCCAGGCGGCCGAGTCGGAGCGCAGGCGGGCGATCTGGCTCAGCACGTCCAAGATGTCCACCCGGCCGTCGCCGTTGACATCCTCGTTGAACCGCACCGAGGACAACTCCGGCGTGCCGGCCGCGGCAGGAAGGGGCTGAAGGACCAAGGCGATCAGCCAGAGAATGAAAGTCATCGGGATCGGTTTCATCCGGCGGGCCATGCTTTGCTCCTTTTTAAAGGACATTCCTTTGAGGGAATTCAGTTTGTGGGCTTTGTGCCGGGTGTGTCCGGGAATTGATTCAGAATAAAAACAAAATAACAGTTTTATTCTATTGGGCAAGACGGATTTACGTTTCAAGAGTCGTCGTTGTCAGGACGAACAGGCTTGCCAGGCCGCCGGGAGCGGACTATATAAAGGAGGTATCGAATCCGGCAGTTTTGTGGCAAGATCAGCCTGGAAAGATCCTTTTTGCGGCCACAGGCCGCCGCGGTTGCTTTTGGGGGCCGCGCATGTTTGAGCCTCCCGCCGGGGCAGCGTGTTGTTGAGCGCGAAACGGTCTGGCCTGAAAGTGATACGCGATCAGGCGGCGATTGCGCGGCAGCGCCGCCCGGCAACGTGGGAGCGGAATCAATATCCGGAGCACACCAAGGATCGAAATGGAGTCGCGGTTGGGACGAGTTCGCGGCCCCAGCTGGCTTTGCTGCTTTCGCCGAAACGAAAGCAGAATAGAGGCTTACAAATTATCTTGATGATCATTGTCGTCTAAAGACAATAGACAGTGTAAATCCGGCTTCACGCGAATTTTACACGCAAACCCGGGGACACTGACAATGGGCAGACAGTTCTTGCATTTTATCCGTCTGGCAGGCCTGCTCGCTGGCCTGGCCTTTCTGGCCGCCGGCTGCGGTGCGGAGGGCCGGCCGGTGGGCGATTCTCTGACCGCGAAAAGGGACGCCTGGGTGCGCGCGGCCCTGGACAAGGTGGAGGCGACTCTGACCACCAACCCGCCTGGCACGGGTGACCCCGAACTGCGCCGTCAGGCCCTCTACCTTCTGGATGACCCGCTGCACCTGGAAGATGCCCCGCGGATCGGCGCAATAGGGGACTATTGCCGGTGGACTATAGAGCGCGCCCTGGCCCAGATCGAGAGTGAGCAAGTCAGCTCCGGGGCCACGGTCTGGAAACTGTACAACCACTCGTTCGTGGTGAAAACGAGCGAGGCGACTTTCGCTTTCGACATCAACCCGGGCGTGGATGAGGTCTGCATGAGCTACGAGCAGATCACGCGGCTGGTAAAAGCGGTGGATGTGATGTTTATCTCGCACTATCACAGGGATCACGCCGATTACCGAGTGGCCGAGCTTCTGCTGGCGGAAAAGAAAAAAGTATTGGTTCCCGGAGACCTTTGGGCCGACAAGCCGATATCAGGAGAGCTGATTCGCGCAAGCTGGGAGCCGGATGTGAAAGTCCCAGGCCTTGAATGGCTCGCTTTCAAAGGCCACCAGGAGGATATCCCGAACCACGTTTACCTGGTCAGCTCCGGCGGTGTATCGGTCATGCACACCGGCGACCAGGACAACCGTGAGGATTTCGCGGCCTGGATCGACAGCCTGGGCGCGCATTACAAGGTGGATATCCTGCTGCCCAACTGCTGGACCCCCGACCTGCCGCGCCTGGTCCGCGGGATCGGCCCGCGGGTTGTAATCACCGGGCACGAGAACGAGCTGAGCCACACGGTGGACCACCGGGAAAGCTTTTCCAAGACTTACGGAATAGTCAAGGACATCGAGTGTGCATGCCCGGTGCTGAGCTGGGGCGAGCGCTACCATTTCGAGCCGGGCCAGTGAACTCCTGGCCGGAAAAGATAAGAGAATGAAAAGGGGCACGGCATGCCGTGCCCCTACTTTTTTCGTGGATAACCCGGATGGAAAACCCTTACGGGATCACCGGGAGTACGATCCGCGAGGGATAGAGCTTGCCGTGGTGCACTGTCTGGGTGGCTTTCTCGATCCGAGTGCCGGTGGCGAAATCCTCGCCCGTGTTCAGGTTGCGGTCGAACCGTGGGAAGTTGCTGCTCGAGACCTCCACCCGGATTCTGTGCCCCTTGAGGAACACGTTGCTGGTGGCCCAGAGGTCGATATTGTACTCGTAGATTTTGCCCGGCTGGATGGGTGAGGGTTTCTTGCCCGGCTCGCGGAAAGAGGCCCGGATGATCCCGTCGCACAAGCTCATCGCCCGGCCGTCCGGGTGCACGTCGAGCAGCTTCACCGTGAAATCGGTGTTGGGAGTCGAGCTTTCGGCCCAGAGCACGGCGCGCACCGGACCGGTCACCTCCAGGTCGCTGGCCAGCGGAGCCGTGGTGTAGACCAGGATATCGCCGCGCAGCTCCTTGGCAGCCTCGTCATAAGGGCCTTCCATCGCGCTCAGGACCGGGTCGCGAGGGTCGTAGACAAAGCGGTCCGGGTTGTCGCGGGCCGGGGCGCTCTGGCTCAGGACCCCGTCGCCGTTGCGCGTGTTGGCCTTGCCGCCGCCGTCCAGGTAATAATCGCGGTACTGGGTGCGGGCCAGGGGCCACTCGTTCTCGTTGCGCCACTCATTCCGTCCCATAACGAACAGACGGACCGGGCCCAGGGTGTCGAGCCCGGTGTCGAGGCCCTTGATCCGGTTGTCGAACCACTGAAGCTCGATCTGCCTGACATCCAGGACCGCGCCCTTGCCGAAATCCAGCTCGCCGGTGCGGCCGTCGCGGGTGAAACTGTGCACCCAGGGGCCGATCAGCAGGCGCTGGCCGGCGCGCACGGCCGGGTCGATGCCGGGAGCGGTCATGGCGGTGAAATTGTTGAGCGTGCCGTGCAGAAGGATGTCGAACCAGCCGCCCACGTTGAACGCCGCGGTCCGTATCCGGCTATGCCCGTCCCCGACAGTGGTCGGCTCCCAATAACGGTCGTGCTCGGGGTGGCTCAGCCAGTCGCGCAGGAACGGCACTTTCCAGCCGGCCAGACGGTCCTGGTCGACAAGAGGCAGGGACTCGTAGATTTTCATCAACTGCTCATCCGTGCGCTTGGAGTTGAGGCCGTACGGAAGGGTCATCTCGAAGCTCCAGGCGCTCCAGAGGCTCATGCGGAACGCGCCGCCGTAGTAGACCTCGTCGTGCATGTCCGAGGCGGTTACCACCGGGAACATGGCCACCAGACGGTCCTGGTCGGCCAGGGGGGCGGGCATCCACTGGGTCATGCCCACGTAGGAGCCGCCGAACGTGCCGAACCGTCCGTTGCACCAGCTCTGCGCGGTCAGCCATTTCTGGCTGTCCACTCCGTCGTCCCGCTCGTTCCGGACCGCGTCGAACAGGCCCTCCGACTCGCCCCGTCCGCGCACATCCATCAGCACCACCGCATAGCCGCGCGAGGCGAAGAAATGCCCCTCGCCGTTACCCGCGCCGCCGTTGCCATAGGGCGTGCGCAGCAGGAGCGCCGGGAATGCGCCGCTCGTGTCCGGACGGTAGATATTGGCCGAGAGACGCACGCCGTCGCGCATCTCGACTTTCACGTCCAGCTCCTCGCGCACCTTGTAGACGGCGCCCGATGTTTCGGCTGTCAGCCGCGCCGCGGGAGCGGTCAGCCAGAGCGCCAGCAGCACCAGGAACAGCCTGGGAACGGATCGACTGTGCATGGGAATGCTCCTTCACTGGGGAGTGTGAAATCCGCACCGGGAAAGGTGCGCGGCCGCCGCTTGCGGCCATTAAAGGACAGGCTTGAACCAAGATAAGGAACATCATTCTAAATGTACATGTTGCGAACCCGGCCGGGCGATTTTTTTCTGGCCTGAAAGTACAATCGGTGTAACATTGCATTAGTTCATGGAGTAAACCTAATTCTGAGACTTATAAATCAATTCCGCACGCCTCAGGATAAACCGACGAGAGTCCGTGGCCTGATACCCGGACAAAGCCAGGGGACATAGATGAAAAAACGCCGTGCCACAATTGTCCTGGTTGCGCTGCTGACCGGGCTGATCGGCCTGGATTTCGCCGTACGCTCACAGACCCCGGTGTCCCACACCCGCTGGTGCGAGATGTCCGACTGGCACTATGACGCCAACCATGTCAGCACGGTGAGCCTTATTCCCAGCGATTACTCCCGCCTGCACGAGCCGGCCGCCCTGAGCGACAGCCTGACCTACGAGCAGATCGCCGCGATGGTCCAGAAAGCGCTGGACCTGGCCGGCGGCCTGGACCTTCTGATCCCGATGTCGGTGCACAGCATCGTGCTCAAGCCGAACATAGTCGAGCCGGGCGAGATGGGCAAGATGGTGAACGAGACCGGGGTGGACACCGACTGGCGTGTGATCCGCGCCCTGGCGCTGGCGCTTTACGCTCACAACCCGGGCTACAGCATCCGGGTGGCCGAGGCCGCGGGCGGCTGGACCCGTCCCGGCACCCAGGGGGTGGCGGCCTGGGCCACGCTGGACGGTTACACGATGACCGGCTACAAGGGCATGGTCGAATCCCTCAAGGCCGATCCGGCCTACCCGGGCCTGGATTTCGACTGGGTGGACCTGAACTACGACGACACCGTGGCGGTGAGAGTCCCGGAGCCGCGCCTGTCGCCGGACCAGGCTGTCTTTTACCTGCCGCGCACTCTGGTCGAGGCGGATTACGTGATCGACGTGCCGGTGATGAAAGTGCACACCACCGGCGTGACCGTGGGCCTCAAGAACTGGGTCGGAATCCTGCCCGGCATGGTCTACGGCTGGTCCAAGGACGGGGGCTACGGCGGCAACGGTATCGGTCTGAACCACGCCGCCGACCACATCCAGAAGAACATAGTCGAGCTGCACCGCGCCCTGCACGCCGACCTGACCGTGGTGGATGCGATCATGTGCAAGGAGAAGTCCAAGTACTTTTCGGGTATCTCCAAGCGGCGCAACCTGATAATCGCCGGAACGGACGTGGTGGCCGTGGATGCCGTGTGCTCGCACCTGATGGGGGTGAACCCGGATGACGTGGAGCATGTCAGTCTGGCCGCCCTGGCCGGCCTGGGCCAGAACAACCTGGACAAGATCGAGATAACGGGCGGCGACCTCGAGCACTGCACGGCACGGTTTATCAAGTCCGATAAGAGTATCGTCTCCTCGCAGAAAAATTCCAGCTATCCTTATTACGGCCAGAGCAACCGGGTCTGGCTGGTGCGGGGCGGTTTCCCAGGTACGAACCTGGACAGTGACCGTCTGGGTGGCGAGGCCGCGGCCGCGCCCGAGGCGGGCAAGGACGGCTGGAGCCGACCGCTGTATTTCTTCGATGACATTATCGATCCGGCCGCGGTCTGCGCCGACTCGACAGATGGGGTCCAGTACAGTTTCACCTGGCTCGACTGCCCGGACAGCACGGCAGTGCAGCTCTGGGTCGGCTCGGCCCAGGAGATGGCGCTCTGGCTGAACGGCCAGTTGGTCTACCACTACAGCGGCAGCGTGCGCGAGCACCATCTGCCCAATTCCGTAGTGAACGCCACTGTCCGCAAGGGGCTCAACCGCATCCTGGTCAAGACTGTCCTGCGAGACGGCGAGAGCACTTTCAGCCTGAATGTATGCGAGAACGAAACGGACAAGAACTATGCCGGCAACCGTCTGGCCGGGGCCAGGTTCATGGCCTCCACCACCCCGGTGTATAAGCCAGGTGACTGTAACCGGGACAACAAGCTGGACGTGTTCGACCTGCTGGCCCTGCTCAAGGCGCTCGGCTCCGGGGCGCAGGGTGCGGACTACGACTGTAACGGGGACAGCCGGGTGGATGTGTTCGACCTGCTGAGCCTGCTCAAGAGCCTGGGCGGAAACTGAGGACCGGTTGACGGCCAAGTGGCCGCGAGGTGGGCTTGGACACCTGGTACGCGTTCCAGCGGATTTTCCTGCGCACCTGGACCTGGCGGATCATAGTCAATTTCTTTGTGCTGCTGGGCGAGCTGTTCCCTTACCTTCTGGCCGGGATCTTGATCGCGGCCCTGCTTCGGCGCAGTTTCCTGGGCCTGGGCCGGGCCGCGGTTTTCCGCTCGGATAAGACCCTGGTAATAGTCCTGGCCGCCCTGGCCGGGATGCTTGCCCCACTGCCGTTCTATCTGGCCGCGCCGCTGGCTGCGGTGTTTGTCGCCTCGGGCATGCCGGCCGCGGTGGCCGTGGCTTTCCTGATCGCCTGTCCGCTGATCGACCCCAACCTGATGCTCCTGACCTGGGCCGCTTTCGGCTGGAAAATGACTGTGGCGCGCCTGTTGAGCGCGTTCGTTCTGGCCGTGGCCGGGGGCCTGGCCTGGAAAGCCCTGTCGGTGCGGTTTCCGGCAGCCGCGCGGGCGGAATTCCTCGAGGCCTCCCGGGTCAAGGCCGAGCGCTACGGTGCGCGCGACTTACGCACCGCGCTTTGGCGGCAGAGCCTTTTCATCGCCCGGGTGTTCAGTCTGAGCCTCTTGATCAGCGCGGCGCTCAAGGCGCTGCTGCCGCCGGAATCTTTGCGGGCGCTGCTGGGGGGCGCGGGCAGCCTGGCCGTGTTGGCCGCTATCGCCGCGGGCATCCCGTTCTACCAGTGCGGCGGAGCCTCGATCCCGGTGATGCAGGCCCTGGCCGGACTGGGACTGAGCCAGGGCGCGGTGCTGGCCTTTTTCATCTCGGGTCCGGCGACCAAGCTGTCCTCTATGTACGCGTTCCGGGAGGCTTTCGGCCTGCGTTTCCTGCTGCTGTTCGTGGGCTACGCCCTGGCCGGGGCTTTCGTGGCTGGGATGCTGTTCAACCTTCTGGTCTGATATTCCGTTTCTGAGCCAGTCTGCTGGGAACCCACAAAACGAAGGGCCGCCTGTCCGATGACAGGCGGCCCTTACTTGTACTGCATCTATGTTAAAAGCACCCGGGTTCGCGACTCAGCCCAGGTACCGCAACGGGCTGACCTCGAACAGTTTGGCGAAGCCGCTTTTCTGTTCCGTGGTCAGCAGGGATTCGATGTCGCGCTGGCTCTGCTCGATCCTGCGACGCATCTTGTTGGCCATGTCGGTGCGGGCCTTGCGGTAGCGCAGGTCATCCTGGGTGTACTTGAGCATCATGTCCGCCTCGGCGCCGATGATCTGACGGATCTTGGCCTCCTGCACCGGGGTCAGTGAGAGCGAAGACAGGTGCTGGATACAGCAGTTCACCATCCGCTCCTTTTCCAGTTCGAAATAGTGTCCGGCTTTCTCCGGCCCGACAACTCCGCTGGCTGCGCTGTGGATGTTTCTCAGTCTCTGCCAGGCATCCACCAGCGCCTGGTTGACCGCTTCCTTATCGTTCTGGGATACGCTGGTGGGGCCGGCAAAAGCCTGCTCCAACTCGTTCAGATAAAGGCCGGCCAGTTGCTGCTGCTGCTGGGCGCTCAAGGCGAGCGGGTCTTTGACCGTTTCGATCCAGCCGGAGACCGCAGTCTGTATCTGGACCTTATCGCCGGATTCCGGCCTCATATCATCGGGGCTCTGGCCGAAAGTCGCCTGGCCTGCAAGCAACGGACTGAACATGAGCAGGGACGCAGCGATGATGGACCTGAACATTCTCCCTCCCTTTGCGGATTGGGGAACCAAAGGATTGATAACTTCCCCGGAAAGTCACTCCGGGTATCTGGAGTCCATCCGCGCCCTCTTGCCGGGGGGCTTGTGAAATGCGGCGACGGATGGAGAGCAGAACATGCTTGGCCGAAAATCCTTTCGTTCGGGTGAAAACCCTGCGGTGCGATTCCCACGGCGGGATCGCCGTGCGCGTTGGTCACTATTGTTTATACCACTGTCAAAAGCAAAAGTTTGGAAAATTGCGCCTTTTCTTTTTGAAACCGGGCGCCGGCCTTTACTTGTCGTCTTACTGACCGGCCTCATTGAGGCCTTCACCTTATTTGACCCCGCAACCGGGCGCCAGGTTGCATTTTTTCTGCCGGTTTTTTGTCCAAGAGACTCTTTCCGTAACGGTGGCCGTTCTTAGGGTCTTGCTGTCCGAAACCAGACACAGGTTGTTTTTTTTGTCTGAATTCAGCCACCTGGTACAGCGGATTATTCGGCCAAGTGTGTAAATGTTGAAATATGAACGAGATAAATAATTAGATGTCATGGGCACGGTTTTTGATCATTCTAATGAAGTGCTGTCTTAAAAAAGTCATGCACAGGTGTTTTTTGCATTGTGAATACTTCTGGACAAAGGGATGGAACTTTTCATGTTACTATCCTGAAAGCAGCTTCAGGAGAGGGAAAGTTACTATCCACCTGTCACAGGAAAGGCCTTGAATATGAACACAGATTGTGAAGTCTCCCTGCAGGCCGGAGTCGAGACGATAATCGATAATCTGCCCTCAGCCGTCATAGTTCTGAATCATTCCATGCAGATTCTGATAGCCAACCGGATGGCCGAAAACATGGCCAACAGTACAAAAGAGAATCTCTGCGGAATCCGTGGAGGAAATGCTTTACACTGTGCTCATTCGATTGATGTGAGAGAGGGTTGCGGTTTCGGACCGGCTTGCAAGAAGTGTTTAATGCGATCGACTGTCGAGGATTCTTTCAGAACTCATTCTGATCACTCGATGGTAGAAACCAGCATGGAATTTCTTACTCTCGGCAAGAGATTTCTTTGTCTTTCCACTACCTATTTGTTGGATGGTGATATAGTCATCCTGGCGATAGAGGATATCACACAGATAAAAGAGGTTGAGGCCAGGAACATTGAAAATGGCAAACTGCTTGCGGCCATAAATACCGCTGGCGCTGTCTGCCATGAAATGAATCAGCCGCTGCAGGTGATTTCCGGGTATGTTGATATTCTGATGATGAACAGAGAGTTAAGCGACAGCTGTTTCCAGTACCTGCAGAGGATAAAGGACCAGATAAATCGATTGGGAGATATCACTAAGGCGCTCCATCATCTTAATACCTTCCAGACCAAAGAGTATATCAAAGGGACAGATATACTCGATCTGACCGGTTCAACCAACTTCGTAAAAATTGCAGGTGGAGATAAATATTATGAAAAAGCGCATTCTGTTCGTGGATGATGAGGTCTCAATCCTCGAAATGCTGCGTATGGCGTTCGAGCAGTTCGGCTACGAGGTCTACATCGCGACCAACGGCATGGAGGCGATCGAACTGCTGAAAACCTCCAAGATCGAATGCATGTTTTTCGACCTTCGTCTGCCCGGCATGGACGGGATCGAGCTGTGCCGGACCATCCGTCGCGACAACCCGATTGCCGCCATTTTCGCCATGACCGGCTACGCCAACGTATTTGAGCTGTTCGATTGCCGCGAGGCCGGGTTCGACGATTATTTCCTCAAGCCTCTGGACCTGCAGGCGCTCCTGGGCACAGTGGAGGCCGCTTTCGAACGTCTGGACCGCTGGAAGAAGAAACGGCCGGACAGCGACTCCGTAGCCGTCCAGCCCGAGGCCGGCGCAAGATAGACTCAGTGCTCCAGGGTAACCTTAACGCCGCTGAAGATTTCATACTCGCGCAGGATGTCGGTCTCATCCACGAAAGGCTTGTAGACCAGGCGCGCCCGGAAGCCGTACTCGTTGCCCACCCGATAGTCTTGGATAAGGTACTGGAAATCCCAGGCCGGGTTGGACTCCGGATTCACCGGGCCCCCGCTCGAGGGCGAGTGTGAGAAACGTATCGGACCGGCCTGGTCGAACATCAGCAGGATGAGCATGTCCCCGCGCCGTCCGTAATAGAACGGATAGCTGTAGCAGTAGTCCGCCTCCTCCATGTACAGACGCGGCGGGTGCCCGGTGGTGAAACTGGGACGCCACGCCTGGCCCACGAAATCCACCGAGCTTTTAGAGTTGTGCTCCGCAGACAGGAATGCCAGCCAGCGGTCCCGGCTTTCACCTTTCTTCCGTCCGATGAAATAGTATTCCCGGCTGGTGTGGGTGTCGATATAGCTGGCCCAGAACAGCCCGATGTAGCCCCGGTCGAAAGTGGCTTCGCGCGGGATGCAGCGGAAATCCATGTCAACATAATGCGGTCCGCCGAGAGTGAAACGGGTCCAGCTCTCCAGCTTGTGCAGACGGCTGGGTGGCTGATGAAGCAGAACTGTGTCCCCGGGCAGACAAGTGATCGTCATCGGCGAGGAACGCGGCTCGAACAGCGCCTCGGCTGGCTCCCACCATTTCTGCCCGTCATAGATGTGCTCGAAGTTAAGCCCGGCCACTCCCGGCCAGAACAAGCCGCTCGTATCGGCGCGGTGGCGCAGTTGGTGCAGGCCGTTGTACCAGGCCCGGTGGCCGGGGAACTCCTCGTTGTCTGCGAACACGGCCTCCAGTTCAGCGGAACGCAACACCACAGCGTGGGGGTTGTCGGCCTCCGGGGCCGCCCCGGCGCAGAGCGGCAGTGATAGCAAAAGACTGGCAAGACAGGCATGGTGAATGGTCAGGCGCATGGCGGCGCTCCTTTCGCATCGGCGAACTGTCGGGCGGGTGGAAAGACAGGGCTGTGTATCAAGATGCGATGAAAGGGGACGGCGGGCAACAGTCTGCCGCCGCTTTTATCTGCCGTTGCGGGTGGAGTGAAGAGGGAAAGATTATTTACTGGACATTTCAACTTGCAGCTTTAAACTATTACCAAATCACTCCCGCCGTGGCGGGAGCAGGCATTTGAGCTTTCGGGCCGTTGGCAGGCAAGGCCGCACGTGGTCGAGCGGGCGGACTCGGGCGGCTCTGCGGCAGTCAAATACTCAACCCAGCTCAGGAGGTGCGGCAATGGCATGGATCGATGTTCGGGCCGTCCGTGAGTCAGAATCGAACACCCGGCCGCGCGGTATGCGGGGCTTCGTTGCGGGGCGCCTTTTCCCGCTGCTGCTGATTGTTGGGGCGCTGGGTTTCAACCCGGCACAGGCCGCCCAGGCCGACAGCCTGGCCCCTAAGTACCCGCAGTTGCCCAGCGAGATTCCCGCCGCTTTCAAGCCCGTGACCGACAGTTTCGACTATGTCAAGCGCGAGGAGATGATCCCCATGCGCGACGGGGTGAAACTGCACACGGTGATCGTGGTGCCGCGCGGAGCCAAGGGGGCGCCGATCCTGCTCACCCGCACGCCCTACAAGGCCGACAAGTACCTGAGCGGGCGCTGGAGCTCGCACATGGGCATGCTTTTGGCCGGTGACAACGCCAGCGAGCTGATCCTGGAAGACGGCTACATCCGGGTGTTCCAGGACATACGCGGCAAGTACGGTTCCGAGGGCGACTATGTGCTGACCCGCCAGATCGCCGGGCCGCTCAATCCCACTCCGGTCGACCATGCCACCGACACCTGGGACACTATCGACTGGCTGGTGAAGAACATCCCTGAGTCCAACGGCAAGGTCGGGATCATCGGCACCTCCTACAACGGGTTCCTGTCCCTGATGGGCCTGATCAACCCGCACCCGGCTCTCAAAGCCGCCGTGCCGATCAACCCGATGGTGGACGGCTGGATCGGGGACGACTGGTTTCATTACGGAGCGTTCCGCCTGGTCAGCCTGCCCTACATCTACAGCCAGGAGAGCACCCGTGGCTCCGATTTCGGCTGGTGGCCGCGCTTCAGCGACGAGTATGTGGAAGGCCTTGAGGCTGTCTCGACGGCCGCGCTGGGCCGCAGCCGCGGGCTGGAGCAGGTGGGGTTCTGGCGCAAGATTCTGGAGCACCCGAACTATGACTCTTTCTGGCGCGACCAGGCCATGGACAAGATCCTGGCGGCCCAGCCGCTCAAGGTCCCGGTGATGCTGATCCACGGGCTCTGGGATCAGGAGGACATCTACGGCGCGCCCGCGGTCTACCGGGCCCTCGAACCGAAAGACACTGGCAACGACATGGTGTACATGGTGCTCGGTCCCTGGTCCCACGGCCAGGCCAGCCGTGAGGGAAGCACCCTGGGCGCGGTGCGCTTCAACTTCGACACCGCCCTCTATTTCCGCCAGAATTTCCTGCGGCCGTTCCTGGCCCAGCACCTTCTCGACCGTGCCCCGGCGCAGAGAGTTCCACCCGTGGCCGCGTTCGAGACCGGGACCAACCGCTGGCTCTGCCTGGACTCCTGGCCCTCCACCGGCGAGAGCCGCCAGAGCATCCAACCCGCGCCGCTCTATCTGAAGGCCGGGTTGAAGATGGGTTTCGACGCCCCCAAGGCCGGGGACACGGAGTACGATGAATACGTCTCCGACCCGTCCAAGCCCATCCCTTACCGCGCACGCCCGATCCCGGCGGCCGGTTACGACGAGGAGCGCGGATGGTCGCGCTGGCTGACCGATGACCAGCGCGAGGCCTCCAGCCGGCCTGACGTGCTGGCCTTTGTCACGGATGTCCTGACCGAGCCGGTCAAGATCAGCGGCATCCCGGAGGTGAGCCTGGTGGCCTCGACCAGCGGCACCGATTCGGACTGGGTGGTCAAGCTGATCGATGTCTACCCGGACGAGGTGTTCAACCAGCCCGACATGGGCGGCTACCAGTTGATGATCTCGGCCGACATTTTCCGAGGCCGTTTCCGCGAGAGCTTCGAACATCCCAAGGCTCTGGCCGCCGACAAGCCGCTGGCCTACAGTTTCAGCCTGCCGACGGCCAACCATGTGTTCCTGCCCGGCCACCGGATCATGGTGCAGGTGCAGTCGACCTGGTTCCCGCTCTACGATCGCAACCCGCAGACCTTTGTCCCCGACATTTTCCAGGCCCGGCCTGAGGATTTCCGCAAGGCCGTGCAGCGGGTCTATCACAGCCCGACCCAGTCCAGCTTTATCCGCCTGCCGCTGGTAAAGGGACTTTAAAAGAGCCCCACAGGAGCAAAGCAGAATAGCCGCCCGAGAGCACTCTCTCCGGCGGCTTTCTGCTTTTACGACGCGGGG
This sequence comes from uncultured Gemmatimonadales bacterium, assembly GCA_964386505.1. Classification (GTDB taxonomy): domain Bacteria; phylum Gemmatimonadota; class Glassbacteria; order GWA2-58-10; family GWA2-58-10; genus JAJFUG01. Next base: position 86 of record CAYLSM010000107.1, on the reverse strand, counting down.
GATGGCCTGCGTGTCCGGCCGGCTGTCGGGCAGGATTGTGTCCGGTGCCGGGTCTGCGGACCGAAAGAGATGAAACGGGAAGATGG
>CAYLSM010000106.1:0-14671 GCA_964386505.1 uncultured Gemmatimonadales bacterium | reverse complement strand
CGGCGAAAATCCCGCCGCAGTGGAACCAGCGGACCCCGTCCTGCCCGAAAATCTTTTCCCAGTCTATATCGCCGGGCTTGAGCTGGCTGGCGGCGCTGTAGCCGCGGTCGGAGCAGCCCAGGGCGGCGCGGCAGCCGAACCCGGCCTCGGTGAAATTGAGACCCACGCGGCAGTTGCGTCCCAGCCCGTCATACGGCACCCACTTGACATAGCCCATGTCCACGCCGCCCTGAAGGATCAGGTCCTCCAGAAGGTGCCCCACCTCGCTGTCCGGGATGGAGGTGACCACCGCCGCGCGCAGGCCGAAGCACTTGCGCAGGCCGCGGGCCACGTTGTACTCGCCGCCGCCTTCCCAGACCCGGAAATTGCGGGTGGTGCGGATGCGCATGTCGCCCGGGTCGAGACGGATCATGATCTCGCCCAGGGAGAGGATGTCGAACTTGCAGCTTTCGGCGCTTTTCACTTTGATCGTGTTCATGGCTGTGGTTCCTCCTGCCTGCGGTTCATTATTTGAAAGTGGATCTTGATTCCGGCATTGGGGAAAGCGCATTCCGCCGACCGGACACGCGGGGGACGTATGGAGAGGAAAAATAAAAGCTTTCGCCCGCTCTGGCAAGGGGATGGGGGGAAATACAAAATGGTAGATGGTCAGATTTACCTAAACGATGAATTTCTTAATCTCTTGCCATGAGATTTCTTCGATCCATTTCTCGATGACAAGAATATTGGGATTTTCTGTTCTATGTTCCAACATGCGTTGAACAGCGGGCCTTGCATTCTCTAATAGCAAATCCGGTTTTTTGTGAATGATTATCAATTTATTAGATTCGGAATGACTGAACCACTCGATGATTCTGCTGTTAATTATCTTGTCGTTAAAACTGTAACCGCTAACAATCAAACGGCTTGACTGTCTAAGTCGCTTGTTGAAAAAGCACTGCATATCGAAGAAAATTCCGTCGTTATATTTGAATGCTTTGTTGAGTGTGCCAACTAAAACTTTCGGAATTCCTTCTATGCTATGAAGCATGCAGCCTTCGAACGAATGATGATATCTATCTCCATCTATAGGATTTCCTATACAATAGGTTCTTCTGTTTTCTTTTTCGTAAAAGAAATCATACCACCGAAAATCACCATGCAGCTTAATATAATTAACTCTTTTGTTGTTTGATTCATACAGTGCAGATTTGTAGTATCTTACTCCTTCTATTGGTTCGGAGAATCCGTCGAAATAATCTATGTTTATTGATTTTAAGTATTTGGAAATTAACGAGTCGTAATTTAGAGTAAAAATATCTAAAGAATATTTGGGGTTGCTTAGAAGTGAGTCTCCTATAAAATTAAGATAGTTTGTGCTGGCGTCTGGTTTGTACAATTCAACGCCAATCACGCCAATGATGTAATATATAGAGTTTCTAAGCAAATCGATTAGTCTCCATTCCTTTATAAATTCTTTTTTTGATCCTCTTAAAATTGGTTTGAGCTTTTTGAGAATATCGCCAATGAACGGCTGCGCAATAGGATTTTCATATTCACCTGTTTCGCTATCGTACAACTGCTGTAAAACACTGAATATGTCTTCGTAGGTAGATTCTCTTTTTTCGATTTTTAAAAATTGATCCGTGTGCTCTTTAACTGTCCTAATTAGTTGTAAAGATCTTGGTTTGTATTCATCAAGGAAATGCCCCCCATACAAGGGGGGCATCCTGTGATAAGTTTCATCTGTATATCGGTTGATATCTTCACCTGTAAGAATATGAAAAGTGATGGCATCCGCCAGCGGAAGCCCCGCTGGCTTTGAGATTCCTGCTCCAAATAAAAAAGCTAAATTGTCCATTCCAACCTCAGAACCGGTAGCTCTCGGGCAGGTACTTTTCCATCAGGGCTTTTGTCACCGCGCCGCCCGCGATCACCTCGGCCAGGAACCGTCCGCTGGGCTTGACCGTGCGCGCCAGGCTCTCGTATTCCACGTGGATCAGCCCGAAACGGGGCCTGAATCCGCAGGCCCACTCGAAATTGTCGATCAGCGACCAGTAGAGGTAGCCCCGGATGTCCATGCCGTTCTCCACCGCCAGTGATACAATGCGCAGGTGGTCGGCCACGAAGCGCACGCGCTCCAGGTCATCCAGGGTGCCGATCCCGTTTTCGGTCACGTAGATCGGCTTGCCCAGCACAGAGTAGCGCTGAAGCGCCCGGTAGAGGCCGTCCGGCTTCCAGGTCCAGCCCATCTGGGTCACCCGCTCGCCACGCAGGGCGCCGGTCACCCCGCGCGGGTCGCGCGAGTCCACCCGCTGGTCGGTGTAGAAATTCACCCCCCACCAGTCGCAGGAGTCTTTCAGCTCCGGCACGAACTGGTCCGGCCCGCCGCTGGGCAGGCTGATCCAGCCGGTGGTGGGGGCCTCGTACCAGATGCGGTTCCAGAGGTAGTCGTACAGCCCGGCGTAGGTGGTGTCCAGAAAATCCTGGGTGCGGTGGGGAAGGAACTCGCTGATCGAGTTGACAAACCCCACCTGCGCGCCGGGACGCTGTTCCCTGATCGCGGCGCGGGCAGCGGCGTGCCCCCGCAGCCGTCCGGCGAACTCCCGCGCGGTCAGCTCGAGGTCATTTTTCTCGGGCGGGAAATCGGCCCAGTAGGTTCCCATCATGCCAACCTGCGGCTCGTTGAACGTGATCCAGAAATCCACCAGGTCACCGAGCTCTTTGGCCACGCGGCTCACATACCTGGCAAAGTCACGCTCCGCTCCGGCTCGGGTGAAACTGCCCGCATCGTAGAACCAGAGCGGCTCGGTGAAATGGTGCAGGGTCAGGAAAATCTTTAGTCCCCGCTTTTTAAGCGCTTCGAGCACCAGACGGTAATGTGCGATTTCCTTCTGGTCGAAACGGTCGGGGGCCTCAGGGCACAGACGGCTCCACTCGATCCCCATGCGGTGGGTGTTGTGCTTGAGCTCCACCGCCAGGTCGAAATCACTCTCGTACAGCTCGTACTGGTTGGCGCTGCGGCCGCAGCGGTCGCCGTTCTCGACCTTGCCGGGCTGGCTTTCCCAGCGCGCCCACTGGTTCCTGAAATTGCCGCCCTCTACCTGGTAGGCGCTGGTGGCCGCGCCCCAGAGGAAATCCTTCGGGAAAGTCGCCTTATCGAAGCCGTTGGAAGAAAGCATGCTTCACTCCGCTTGTTTTGGTTGTCCCGTTCAGTCGCTCGTGACGATACGTCGCATTCCGGAAATCTGGCTTGGCCCGCCCGGCAAGTCAAGCATAAACCGACCGGGTTAACTGCTTCGATTCTCTTGACTTTCGCGCTGGGCGGCGAAAGGTTTCATCCATGCGCCGACTGATGATTACAGTGATTTTCCTCGCTCTGCGGGGGCTGGTCCCCGCTTTTGCCGGGAATACGGAGCTGCCGCTTCTGCCATCTGGCGGAGTGGAGAGTTTCACCCCCTGGCGGCTGGCCGTGGGCGGCGGTGGAGAGGTGTTCGTGCTCGACCGCGTCCATGCCCGTCTGCACCGGTTCTCGCCCCAGGATGGCCGCGAGCTGTGGCACACGGACGGCACCGAGAGCGGCGAGGCCTTTATCGACCCGTCGTTTCTCAGCCGTCCGGATGGTTTCTATCTCTACCTGACCGACCGCGGCAGCCGCAAGGTCTGGCGTATCGACTACCGCGGCGAGATACGCGGCAGCCTGGAGCTGCCGTTCGCCGCCGACCCGGTCTTTTTCGACCTGGCCGCCGGGCGTCAGTTCGTGCTGTACGACCGCGCCTCGGGACTGGTGCACCTACTGGACGACAGCGGGAGAAGCCTGTTTTCGTTCCAGCCGGGCGGGCCGGGAGTGGCGGCCGAGCCGCTTGATATGGCACTGGATGCCGAGGGCAAGTGGGTCTTTTTCCTCTGGCCGGGCAGCGGCGGGATCAGCTCGAATTCTCTGTCCGGTCAGAAAGCCGCGGCCCTGAGCTTCACCGGCGAGCACGCCGAGCCGCAACGGCTGTGGATCATCGACAGTTTCCCGTTGATACTGACCCGGGACGGCGAAGTATACACGAGTATCAACTGGGCAAGCTTAATGGGGCCGGTAAAAGCTTCATCTGACGCGAATCTCCGCGATATCCGCCCCCTGCCGGGAGGTGGGCGGTTGCAGTTGCTTGACAATCCGCCCCGGCTTGTCATCTCTGTAAAGGAGCGCCCGGACTGATGCCCAGGGGCCACAGTTGCGCGCGCACGGCGGCGGCCCCCGTCATTCCGCTCGTCCTCGCAGCCTGGCTTCTTGTCCCGCTCACGGCGCTAAGCGCCGGGCAGGCGCAGGCCGGGACCGTCAGCACAATCGAGCGCTGCGACAGCCTGGTCCTGGCTGACAGCAGCCTGAGCCTGGGCGCGCGCTATGTCGTTCCAGGCAGCCTGCGCCTGTGGCGAGGGGATTCACTCCTTCCCGACAGCCTCTACCGCCTGGACAATGCAGGCGGCAGGCTGACTTTCCTTTTCCCAGTTCCGCCCGGCCCGCTCACGGCCCGCTACCGCGCCTGGCCGTTCACTTTCCCTACAACCTACAGCCTGCGGCCCGCGCAGGGCGACAGCCTTGTTCCGGATTCTCCGGCCTCGGCCGTGTCGTTCCGCCCGGATAGTCTTCAGCGCGGAGATTATTCTGTCTCCGGGGATGCGGCCGAGGGTTTCCGCCTGGTGGGGTTCGACATAAGCGGGACCAAGAGCGTCTCGGTCGCAGGCGGCGGAGGCGTGGGCGGGACCACCCTGGACCAGAACCTCAGCCTGGAGGTGGCGGGGCGTCTCAGCCGCACGACCAGCCTCAGGCTTCGCCTGAACGACCAGGATTTGCCTTTGACCGCCGAGGGCCGCAGCACCGAGCTGCGTGAGCTGGATGAGGTCTCGGTGCAGCTCAACTCCCCCCTGGGCTCGGTTGAGCTGGGGGACTACGATTTCCGTCTGGATGGTTTCCGTTTCGCCCAGGTGGAGCGCAAGCTGGACGGGGTGGCCGGGACTCTCTCCCGCGGCGGCGCCGGGCTTTCGGCCGCGGCGGCACTGAGCGGCGGCACGTTCAACAGCCTGCGATTCAACGCCCGCGAGGGCAGCCAGGGACCCTACCAGCTCACGGACAAGGAGGGCGCCCCGGCCCGCGTGCTGATCGGCACGGAGCATGTCTACCTGGACGGACGCCGGCTAACCCGCGGCGCCCGAGCCGATTACACCATCGATTACACCCAGGGCGTGCTGTACTTCACCGAGCGCCATATCTTGGGCGCGGAGAGCCGGATCGAGGTGGATTACGAGTACACCAGCCTCTCGTTCAAGAAATCGTTCTACAGCCTGACCGGCGCTCTGGACGGCAAACTGGGCCAGGTGCGGGGCTATTTCATCCGCGAGTCGGACCTGGAGTCGAGCCCCCTGGGTGAGGATTTCACCGCCGAGGAGCGGGCTTATTTGGAAAGCCTGGGCGTGAGCGCCGACAGCCTCAAGTTCTCGGGCGTTCGCTACCTGGGGACAGGCAAGGGCGAGTACAACCTGCGCGGCGACGGCGGCGCCGGGTCGTGGTTTGAGTATGCCGGCCCGGGCGGCGGAGATTGGATGCTCACGTTCCGGGATGTCGGCGATTACCGTGGCTCCTACGTGTTCAACAGCTCCACCGGCGGCTACGTGTTCGTGGGCGAGGGGTTGGGGAATTTCGAACCGGTGGGACGGTTCAGCCCACCGCAGCGCCAGGACCGCGCCGGGGCGGCGTTCGAGTTCCACCCGGCCGCGCATCTAAGCCTGAGCGGCGAGGGTGCGATGCTCAAGCGCTCGCTCAACCTCTACTCCGGGGCCGGACTGCCAGCAGCCCTGGCCCACAGCCTGGGCCTCAGCCTGGACACCCTGGGTCTGGCCGCTCTGCCGGGCGTACGTCTGACCCTGCGCGGTGAGGAAAGCCGGGTTGGGAAAGACTTCACGTTCCAGGGGCGGCGTTACGGGCCGGATTTCGAGCGCGCCTGGAACCTCAGCCCCCTGGCCGATGGCGAGGACGGTTCCGGGGTGGGCGAGAACACTCATGCGGCCAACGCCCGGCTCGATCTGCCCCGCGGCCTGGCCCTCACGGCCGGTTACGGCAGCTTGAGCCGCAGCAACGACGAGCAGGCCGAGCGCCGGGAGTATGGCCTGGAGTTCCGCCCGGCACGCGAGCTGGAGGCAGCCTGGCAGCGGCTGAATGTCAGCTCCACGCGCCTGGCCCCGTCAGAGGTAAGTTCCGCCGACAGCATCCTCTCCGCCGGCCACCGTCTGCGCGACAATCTCTCCCTGCGAGCCGGTCTGGGTCTTTTCCAGCCGCGCCTTGACCTGGAGCGCGAGCGCGAGAGTGGCCCGGCCAGTCTCTACGGCTCAGGCTCGGCCGGTGTCGGGCACCTGGAACTCAAGCCCCGTCTGAGCGCCCGCTTTTCGCCCCGCTTCGAGACCGGCCTCACTTTCTACCAGCGCGGCAACGATTACCTGCCGTTCGACAGCCTGTCCGGCAGCCGCGGCGACTGGCGGCGTGAGAGCACGGTCCGGGCCACGGAGGCCGATTTCAGCTACCAGGGCCGCGGCTCGTTCCGTCTGAGCGGACGGCTCGGTCACCGCAGCCGTCAGTTCAGCCGTACGCTGCAGGAGCGCGCCACCTCCACGGCCGGGCGGCTGGAGATGTTCGCAGGGAGTTTTTCCGGCGCGTTGCAGTCGCACCTTCTGTATGAAATTTCTCACGGCTCCTCGCTGCGCTCCCAGGTGCGCTACCTGCCCGAGCGTTACCCGGACGAGGGGGAGTACCTGGCCGACGGCACCTGGGTGGGCAGGGAGCAGGGCACCCACCGCCGCGAGGTGATCGTGGGCGGGATCGACCCCAAGGCCGCGGCCACACTCAGCCTGACCTCGCGCGAGAATATCGACCTGACCGGCTGGGTCGACACCGCCGCCACCCACATCCGACGGATCACCGCCAGCAGCACCTTACAACTGGAGCGCGAGAACACCGCGGTCGAAAGCTGGAAACTCTACTGCCTTCTGCCCTCGGCCCTTTCTGACAAGGACGGGGCGGTGATGCGCGGTACTCTGATCAACGCCGATCTGACCGTCCAGTGGGCCGACCCGGGGGTGTACAGCCGTCTGGAGCTGCTCTGGAACTCCCGTTTCGACCGACGTTTCAAGAGCGGTTTCGAGGAGAGCGGCGAGCGCACCCTGCGCCTGCAGATGCGTATCCCCCTGGCGCGGCATGTCCAGTGGGACCCGACCCCGGCCTGGAGCCGCCGCGCCCGGACCAACCTCAACGGCTCCGGGCGGGCCGTGCGCTCACTGGGTCTGGAGAACCGCCTGACCTGGGATATCACCGGCGCCTGGCGGGTGGGGGTCGAGGCCGACGCTGCCCGTCACCGCCTGGAGGACAGCCGAGCCCTGTACGGACGGTACGCCCTGGGCGGCACGCTCACCCGTTTCCTCGGCCGTGGCGGGCGTATCGAGGCGGGCGGCAGCGCGTTCCGCGTGACCGGAGAGGGCGTCTCGGACGTGACCCTGGTCGACATTCTCGGCCTGGCCTCCAGCGGCTCGGGTTACGAGGCCACGGCCGGGGCGAGCGTGGAGCCGACCGAGCGCATGACTCTCTACCTGCGCTACACCGGACGCACCGACTACCTGCGCTCCCGTTTTGTCAACTACGGCCGGGCCGAGGTGAAATATGTGTTCTGAGGGGGAGAGATGCCGGGCGTGAAAAGTTTGCACCATAATCAGAAAGATCGGTTGTAGGGGCACGGTGCACCGTGCCCAACTGATTGGATCAAATCCCCCTCAATCCCGCTTTTTCAAAGGGGGAGGCCGATATTCCGGTTTCAGTCGAACGCCGGGCCGCTAAGCTTTGATCTATGTAGGGTCGCACCCGTGTGTCCGCCCCTGCACTAAGGCAAGGAAACGGTCATTAGGCTGTTATTTTGTATGAGGAAACTCAATGCCGCGCGGAGCTATGAAAATCACCCTCCTGTTCTTGCTGCTGATCGCTTTCGCCTCTGCGGCGGCTGGCTCGGCTGCGGATGAGTCTTCACCCTGGCTGCGGCGGGAGGGGCTGCATCTTGCCGGCGGCTGCGCCCTGGAGGAATCGGCCCTGCGCGACGCCCTGCCCGACAGTTTCCGGGCCGTGGATGCGCAGGCGCTCGTGGACAGCGTGCAGCGCGCCCTGCATGCCGACCGGGGCTACTATGCCTCGCGTCTGCTCTCGCTGGAAACCCTCTCCGACGGATTGCGCCTGCGCCTGGAGAGTGGCCCGCGCGCGCGGATAGAGCGGGTGAGCCTGAATGCCGATGCTTTCCCGGAGCAGGAATCCCTCGGCCCGTTCCTGGCGGGCTGCCACGGCCTGGCCGCCGGTCGCGCCGGGGTGTCGCTGGCCCTGGAGCGCCTGGCCCGCGCCGCGGCCGATAGGGGCTACCCGTTCTGCCGGGTGGAATTGTCCGGGGCGACTCTCGACAGCACGGCACGCAGTCTGGCACTGACAGTGCGCCTGGAACCCGGCCGCCGCTGCCGTCTGGGTGAGGTGAGTTTTCCCGGCCTGAGTGTCACCCGTCCGGCGGTAGCCTTGCGGCTGTCCGGACTGGAACCGGGTGAGGACTACCGTGAGTCGGAGCTGCGCGCGGCCCGCAGGCGGCTGTTGCGCTCCGGTCTTTTCCGCGAGGCCGGCCAACCGCGGGTGGCCCCCGGACGCAACCCCTGGCGCGCGGATGTAAGCCTTCCGCTGCGCGAGGCCCCCGCGAGCCGGCTCGATGCCGCCCTGGGTTCGGGCGGGGCCGCCGGAGCCTCGACTGTTTCCGGCTATTTTCACCTGGAGCTGGCGAACCTGTTCGGGACGGCGCGACAGGCGCGCGTGAGCTGGGAGCACCCGCGCCGCGATTGGAGTTCACTGGAGGTTTCCTACCGCGAGCCCTGGCTGCTGGGCAGCGGCCTGACCCTGGAGGCCACGCTCTCCCAGAGCCTGCGCGACTCGCTCTACAGCAGCACCGGCGCGGCCTTGCTGCTTTCGGTCCCGGCCGGCGCCTGCGGCCGTCTGGGTCTGGGGGCGCGCTACGAGAGGACCAGCCCCGGCAGCGAGACCTGGGAGCTGTCGCAGGGCGGCTCGCTCTGGGGTGTGGAGGGGCTGTACGAGCGGACCGATCTGGATAACCCCTACAATCCCAGGCTGGGCAGCCGGGTGACCGCCACGGCCTCGGCCGGGCGGCGCAGCGTGGAAGCTGTCAGCCTGCGGGAGATTCGCGCCGCGCTTGAACTGCGGGCCTATCACCCGGTCACGCGGGGGCTGCCGGTGGCGGCCCTGGCCGCGGGCTACGGTTTTGTCAGCCGCGGGAGCTCCAGCGTGGCCGAGCTGCCCTATCAGTCCCGTATCCCGGTGGGTGGAGTTTCGCGTGAAGGTGGTCCGGCGGTGCGCGGCCACCCGGAGGAGGAACTTCGCGCCCGGCGGGTGTTCTGGCTCAGCCTGGAGCAGCGTTGGCCGGTGGGCGAGCTGGGGCGGGTGTTTCTGTTCTACGACCTTTGCGCGGCCCAGGCTCCCGACACTCCCGAGCGTGCGCCGGGCGGCCAGGAGACGGCCCGCTGGGAGACTGCCACACTGCAGGGTTACGGGGCCGGCATGCAGCTCGAAAGCCGCCTCGGCCTTCTGGGTCTGGCCCTGGGTTTCCAGCCGGGACACGGTCCGGGACAGGCCCGCCTTCACCTGAGCCTGAGTGAGCTGTTCTGATTCTCGATCCGTTGCGGGAGAATCGTTCTTGCCCTTGGAAAACAAAGCAAGCATAGTGTTTATGAAAACCTGATTTTGCTTGAGATAGAGTAAAATGTCGTATATATTTCCGAACCTGTTTCGTTTCGAGCACTATTGCTTATGGAATCAGCCGGAGGGTTTTGTTGATGGAAAGCGGTGTCACCGCTGCATGGGTCAGACTCGGATTGGAACTGGCCGCGCAAGCTCTCCTGCGGGTAGGTATGCGTGGGAGTGGGGAGACATTGCAGGGACAGGCAGTCAGGGTGGCCGCCGGGGACAGTGCAGGTGGGAAAATGACCCTGGAAGGTGTGATGGAGCAATACTACCTCGAACAGTTGGCCGAACGTGGGATCGATACCGTGTTCCTTAGCGCGGAAGCCGGCCGTATGAAAGAGGAACCCCGTTGCGCACCCGAGGTCGAGTACGACCGACCGGTCTATTTTGTCAGCGCCCCGTTCGACAGCTCGCTGCTCAACAAGCCCGGCCTGCAGTCCATCGCTGTCTCGGCCCTTGCCATCTACACCCGTCCGGTCCGTCCTGAACTGGCCGACTCGCTGACCTCGGTGGTGGTGAATGTCCCCGATCGCTCGGTGGTATTCTCCGGTGCGCGCAACGCTTTCGAGGGCCGTCTGGATCATGCCGGTAAGCTGGCCGACTGGCGCATGATCTCACCCAACGGCACCGAAAAGCTGGCTGATGCTCAGCTCGATATCTTCCTGATGAAGCCGGTGCGGCTCGTTCCGGCAGTCGAGAGAATCAAGGGACTGTTTCGCGGGGTCAAGTTCCTGCTGCCCAACAGCGGTCCGGTCGGGTTCTGCGATGTGGCCGGCGGCAAGGCGGATGCCTTCCTGGCTTTCGGACAGCGCTGCACCGAGATCTTTCCCGGCCTGGCGGTGGCCGAGCGCGCCGGCTGCGTTGCGACCACGTTCGAGGGCCAGCGCGTGACCTTCGGGGAGGACCCCTCCCGGCGGTTCAACGTGGTCTGTTCGGCCAATGAAAAGCTTCACGCGCGCATGCTCGAAACTCTCAAGGCCGGAGCTTTGACCGACAGCACCGGGCTGGAAGATGACTGAGGCGCAGTTTACACCCGGCTACTATTTCGACCCGGCCTACTGGCCGCTGGATGGCCTGTATAATGGGGTGAAGTATGTCTGGGAGGTGCTGGAGCGCTTGCCGGAGCTGCTGGATAGATTTCTGGTTCCGGGCGTGCATCCCTCGGCCAAAGTCAGCCCGGGGGCGTTTATCGGCGAGCGGGTGAGTCTGGGCGAGGGTGTGGTGGTGGAGCACGGGGCCTCGATCCCCGGGCCGGCTATCCTCGGCGACGGTTGCGTGGTGCGAAGCGGGGCCTATATCCGCGGCGGCGTGCTGGCCGGGGCGGGCTCGATCCTGGGCTACTGCTGCGAGTTCAAGAACTGCATCCTGCACAAGGGGGCGGAGGTTTACCACTTCGCCTATGTCGGAGACAGCATCCTCGGCCACCGGGCTCACCTGGGGGCCGGGGTAAAAATATCCAACGTGAAGTTGAGCGGCGGCACGGTGACTGTCAGCGCGCCGGATGGCTACGCTCTGGACACCGGCCTTCAGAAATTCGGGGCCGTGCTGGGGGATTCCGCCGAGGTCGGCTGCAACGCCGTGCTCAACCCCGGGTCCCTGCTCGGGCCGCGTTCGATTGTTTACCCTGGCGCTTCCTGGCGCGGCTGCCTGGCCGCCGACACGATCGCCAAGGTCCGCCAGAGCTTCGAGCTGGTGGAGCGCCGCCGCCGGGACTTGCCGCCGTCTGTTTGACAGTTTTAAGACCGGCCTTGAAAACGAGAAAAACTCAAAGCCCGGCAGAACACTGCTCCGGTCAAATGCCGCACCCGCCCGGACCGTATTCCGGGACCGCGCCGGGGTGGCCCGCACCGCCCCGAGGCGTTAACCCGACGCTTTTCAATCCAACCGAAGAAGAATGGTAAAATGCCCAAACTCCCACTGCCCCGCAACATCCGCCATCCCGAGTTCGAATGCATGGAGCGCGAGGCGCTGCGACGCCTCCAGACCGAGCGGCTGAAAGAGACTGTCGCCTGGTGCTGGGATCGCGTGCCTTTCTACCGCAGACGGATGGAGTCCGCCGGTGTGAAACCGGCCGACATCCGCTCGCTGGACGACCTGCGCCACCTGCCGTTCACCACCAAGGACGACTTGCGCGACAACTACCCGTTCGGCCTGTTCGCCGTGCCTCAGACCGAGCTGGTGAGAATACACTCCTCCAGCGGCACCACCGGCAACCCGACCGTGGTGGGTTACACCCGCGAGGACCTCGACCTCTGGGCCGAGATGTGCGCCCGGTTCATCACCGCCGCCGGGGTGACGCCCCAGGATACGGTGCAGATCGCGTTCGGCTACGGCCTGTTCACCGGCGGGTTCGGGCTGCATTACGGCATGGAGAAAGTGGGCGCGGCCGTTGTACCCGCCTCCAGCGGCAACACACGCCGTCAGGTGAAGCTGCTCAAGGATTTCGGGGTCACGGCCCTGGTCTGCACCCCCAGCTATGCTCTCTACATCGGCGACACACTGCGCGAGATGGGCATGGATCCCGCCGAGCTGAAGCTCAAGATCGGGCTGTTCGGCGCGGAGCCCTGGAGCAACCGGATGCGCGACAAGGTCGAGCAGGCCCTGGGTATCCACGCCACGGACAACTACGGATTGAGCGAGATCATCGGCCCCGGGGTGAGCGGCGAGTGTGCGCTCAAGGATGGGATGCACATCCAGGAGGACCATTTCCTGCCCGAGCTGATAGACCCGGAAACCCTGGCCCCGGTGGAGCGCGATTCCGGGCAGTCCGGCGAGCTGGTAATCACCACGCTGACCAAGAAAGCCCTGCCCATGTTGCGCTACCGGACCAAGGACCTGACCCGTCTGACCGACCGGCCCTGCGCCTGCGGCCGCACCACGGCGCGGATGGAGAAAACCTCGGGCCGCACGGATGACATGCTTATTATCCGTGGGGTCAACGTGTTCCCCAGCCAGATAGAGAGCGTGCTGCTGGAGATGGAGCACGTGGAGCCGCACTACCAGATAATCGTGAACAGCGAGAACAACCTCGACCGTCTGGAAGTGCAGGTGGAGGTGAGCGAGATGCTGTTCCATGACGAGATGCGCCGTCTGCACGAGCACCACCTGAAGCTCAAGCGGGCTATAGAATCCACCCTCGGCCTGGGGGTCGACCTGAAGCTGGTCGAGCCCAAGACCATCGCGCGCAGCGAGGGCAAGGCCAAGCGGGTGATAGACAACAGGAGCAAATAATGGACGTGAGCAACCTTTTCAGCCTGGCCGGCGGACGGCTCAAGAGCAGCAAAATACGCGAGCTGATGAAACTGATGGGCCAGCCTGGCATCATCTCCATGGCCGGGGGCAGCCCGGATGCCGAGCATTTCCCGTATGCCGAGATCAACGCGATAACCGCGGCCTGGGATGAGCGCAAGCGCGCCCTGGCCCTTCAGTACGGAGCCACCGGCGGCTACGGGCCGTTGCTCGAACAGATTAAAGCCTATGTCGCCCTTGGAGGTGTGAACCTGGGCGGCCAGGCCGTGCTGCCCACCACCGGGGCTCAGCAGTCGCTTCAGCTTTTGACCCGCGTGCTTACCGACCCGGGGGATGTGGTCCTGGTGGAGATTCCGGCCTTTATCGGGGCGCTGGCCGCGTTTGCCGGCTACGGGGCCGAGGCCGTGGGGGTGGAGCTGGACAACGAGGGCCTGCCGCCCGAGCGCCTGGACCAGACCATTGTCGCGTTGCGCAAGGCCGGCAAGCGGATCAAATTCCTCTACACCAACCCGACTTTCCAGAACCCCTCGGGACTTAGCCTCACCCAGGCGCGGCGGGACATGGTGTACTCGGTCTGCTCCAGGCACGACATCCTGATCGTGGAGGACGACCCCTACTACGAGCTGTATTTCACGGGCGGACCCTCCGACTACCGCAACCTGAAAAGCCGGGACGTGGAAAACCGGGTCGTGCTGGTCAACACGTTCAGCAAGATACTCTCGCCTGGTCTGCGCCTGGGCTGGATGACCGCCCCCGAGGCCCTGATCTCCCGCTGCGAGACCGCCAAGCAGAGCGAGGACGCCTGCTCATGCAGCTACAGCCAGGTGGTGGCCGCGGATTACCTGGCCGCCGGGCACGTACCTTCATACACCCGCAAGATGCGTGCGATCTACGGCGAGAAGTGCCGCCTGATGCTGGATTGCCTGGAACGCGAGATGCCGAAAGGCGTGAGTTGGTCGCACCCGGCCGGCGGGTTCTTTGTCTGGGTCAGCCTGCCGGAACACCTGGACAGCGAGAACCTTCTGCGCGCCAGTCTCGAGCGCAAGGTGGCGTTCGTGACCGGCGAGCCGTTCCACGCCGACGGCGGCGGGCGGAACAAGCTGCGCCTGGCGTTCAGCAATTCCAGCCGCGAGGAGATAGTCACCGGGATCGCCCGCGTGGCCGAGGCCCTGCGCTCGATCCTGTAAGCCGTGCGGGAGGGCCGATATGACGAAGAAAGCCTACGTGCTCGTGTTCGACGGTTATGCCGACTGGGAGATCGGGTTCGCCCTGGCCGAGATCCGGCGCACCGGCGGCCTGGAGGTGGAAGCGGCCGGTTTCAACGGCGGGACTGTGGTCTCGATGGGCGGCTTGCATGTTACGCCTCAGACTGTCATATCTAAGATAGACCCCGCAGAGGCGCTCATTTTCATCCTGCCCGGCGGCCAGATATGGGAGAAGCAGTACCCCGTGGCCGAGGTGGAGGACTGTCTTTGGCGTATGGAGCGGGCCGGAGTCCCCATTGCCGCGCTCTGCGCCGGGACAACCGTGCTGGCCCGGGCCGGGCTTCTGCGGGACCGGAAGCACACCAGCAATTCGCCGGACTAACTGGCCGCCCTGGCCCAGGGCACGACCGACCCCGCTCTCTCACGTGAC
>CAYLSM010000105.1:0-14705 GCA_964386505.1 uncultured Gemmatimonadales bacterium | reverse complement strand
CGCCTACTTTCCGCTTTTGATCCCCGAGAGTTTCCTGAAAAAGGAGGCTGAGCACGTGGAGGGTTTCTCGCCCGAGTGTGCCGTGGTGACCCACGCCGGCGGGCAGAAACTGGAAGAACCCTACGTGATCCGCCCCACCAGCGAGACGATTATCTGGAGCATGTACCGCAAGTGGATACAAAGCTACCGCGATCTGCCGCTGCTGATCAACCAGTGGTGCAACGTGGTGCGCTGGGAGCTGCGCACCCGACTGTTCCTGCGCACCACCGAGTTCCTCTGGCAGGAGGGCCACACCGCCCACGCCAGCGCCGAGGAGGCCGAGGAAGAGACCCGGCGCATGTTGGAGGTCTACCGCAAGTTCGCCGAGGAGACCCTGGCCTTGCCGGTGATCACCGGGCGCAAGACCGAGCGCGAGAAATTCGCCGGGGCGCTGCGCACCTACTGCATCGAAGCGATGATGCAGGACCGCAAAGCGCTTCAGGCCGGCACCAGCCACAACCTGGGCCAGAATTTCGCAAAGGCGTTCGATGTGACGTTCCTGGATCAGGATGGGGAGCGCAAGTATGTCTGGGCCACGAGCTGGGGCGTGAGCACGCGGCTTATCGGCGCACTGATCATGGCCCACAGTGATGACAACGGCTTGGTGCTTCCGCCCAAGCTCGCCCCGCTCGAGGTGGTGATCGTGCCGATCTACCGCTCGGACGAGGAAAAGGCCGCCGTGCTGGAGACCGCTCACAGGGTCAAGCGCGAACTGGCCGCCTCGTTCACCGTGAACCTGGATGACCGCGAGCAGTTCAAGCCGGGGTTCAAGTTCGCTGAGTGGGAGCTCAAGGGCGTGCCGCTGCGCTTGGAGCTGGGGCCGCGGGATGTGGCCGCCGGCCAGGTGGTGATTGTGCGGCGCGACAATGGCGCCAAGAGCGCCGCATCCCTGGAGGGACTCACCGCCACGGTCAAGAAGGCCCTGGAGGATATCCAGACCGGGCTGTACCAGAAAGCCCTGGAGTTCCGCAAGAGCAACACCAAAAAGATCGACACCTGGGATGAGTTCCGTCAGTTCGTGGAGGGCGACGGGGGTTTCGCACTGATCCACTGGGACGGCGACTCGGCGGATGAGGCCCGTATGCAGGAGGAGACCAAGGCCACGATCCGCTGTATCCCGTTCGAGGCCGAACAGGAGGAGGGGACCTGCATCCTCACCGGCAGAAAATCCACCCGCCGGGTGGTGGCGGCCCGCTCCTACTGAGGCCTCCGCTGGATCATCGCCCCGGCGTGAACTAATATAAGGGGAGGGGACGATGCTTGTCGGAATCATGTCGGACAGCCACGACAACCTGCCGCTGGTCAAGCGTGCGGTGGAGTTTTTCAATTCCGAGAACTGCGACCTGGTCATACATGCAGGGGATATAATCTCTCCTTTTTCCATCGCCCAGTTGGGTGAGCTGAAATGCCCGTTCCGGGCGGTGTACGGCAACAACGACGGGGAAAAGGTGGGCCTGAAACTCAAGGCCGCCTCGGTGGGTGGCTCCATCGATAACCCGCCGATCATGGTTGAGGCCGGTGGCCTAAAAATTCGTGTGCTGCACGACTGCGACGACTGGCAGGCCGAGGTGACTGCTTCGGGAGCGGATGTGGTGGTGTTCGGACACACGCACCAGGTGGTGATGGAGCAGTGGGGTGAGGCTATCGGGATCAACCCCGGGGAAACCGGTGCCTGGCTTTCGGGGGTGTCCACCGTGGCCCTGCTCGATACTGCCACCCGCCAGGTGCGGGTAGCGGAGATAGGACGGCTGTAAACGGGCGGATTACTCGCTCGTTAATTCATTGAAAATTAATAGAGACGGCGACTCAACTTAAAGTGGGATGTAAAGCGTAAAATGCCCAAACGGACAGACATCAAGAAGATCATGATAGTCGGGTCGGGACCGATTGTGATCGGCCAGGCCTGCGAGTTCGACTACTCCGGCACCCAGGCCTGCAAGGCGCTGCGTGAGGAGGGTTACGAGGTAGTGCTGGTCAACAGCAACCCGGCCACGATCATGACCGAT
The DNA here is from genome assembly GCA_964386505.1 of uncultured Gemmatimonadales bacterium. Lineage (GTDB taxonomy): Bacteria > Gemmatimonadota > Glassbacteria > GWA2-58-10 > GWA2-58-10 > JAJFUG01. The sequence continues at coordinate 12,660 of CAYLSM010000105.1, read as the reverse complement.
CCGGAGATGGCCGACCGGGTGTACCTTGAACCGCTGGCCCCGGAAATCGTGGCCAAGATCGTGGAAAAGGAGCGTCCGGACGCGATACTCTCGACCATGGGCGGCCAGACCGGGCTGAATGTCTCGGTGGCCCTTCACGATATGGGGGTGCTGGAGCGTTTCGGCGTTGAGCTGATCGGGGCAAAGATCGATTCGATCCGCAAGGCCGAGAACCGCGAGCTGTTCAACCAGGCGATGAAACGGATCGGCCTGGAGGTGGCCCGCGGCGGATATGCCCGCTCGATGGATGACGCCCGCCGGATCGTGGAGGAGATCGGTCTGCCGGTGATCATCCGGCCCTCGTTCACCCTGGGAGGCACGGGCGGCGGCATGGCTTACGACCGCAAGAGCTTCGAGGAGGCGGCGGCCAAGGGGTTCTACCACAGCCCGGTGCACGAGATACTGGTCGAGGAGAGCGTGGTCGGCTGGAAAGAGTACGAACTGGAGGTGATGCGCGACCTGAAGGACAACGTGGTCATCATCTGCTCCATCGAGAACCTTGATCCGATGGGAGTGCACACCGGCGACTCGATCACCGTGGCCCCGGCCCAGACCCTCACGGACAAGGAATACCAGCGGATGCGCGACGCCTCGCTGGCCGTGATCCGCGAGATCGGAGTGGAAACCGGCGGCTCCAATATCCAGTTCGCCGTGCACCCCGAGACCGGCCGTATGGTTATCATTGAGATGAACCCGCGCGTGAGCCGCTCCTCGGCCCTGGCCAGCAAGGCCACCGGATTCCCGATTGCCAAGATCGCGGCCAAGCTGAGCGTGGGGCTCACCCTGGATGAGATCCCCAACGACATCACCAAGAAAACCCCGGCCTCGTTCGAGCCGACTATCGACTATGTTGTCACCAAGATTCCGCGTTTCACTTTCGACAAGTTCCCCGGCGCGGATGACACCCTGACCGTGCAGATGAAGAGCGTGGGCGAGGTGATGGCCATCGGCCGCACGTTCAAGGAATCGCTGCAGAAAGCACTGCGCGGGCTGGAGACCAACCGCTATGGCCTGGGTGCGGACGGACGCGAGATCACCGACCCCGAAAACCTCGAGGCCAAGCTGGCCCGTCCCAACGCCGAGCGCCTGTTCTACGTGCGCCACGCCATGCTGAACGGCATGGAGAACGAGCGCCTGTTCGAACTGACCAAGATCGATCCCTGGTTCCTTGGCCAGATGCGCGAGATCGTGGAGCTTGAGGAGCGCCTTCGCAAGCTGAAAAATATCTCCGGCCTCAGCCTCGACCTTCTGCGCCAGGCCAAGCAGATGGGTTTCTCCGACCGTCAACTGGCCAACCTCTGCGGCACGGATGAGATCTCGGTGCGCAAGCTGCGCAAGGGCAAAGGTGTCCAGGCTGTGTTCAAGCGTGTTGACACCTGTGCCGGCGAGTTCGAGGCCATGACCCCGTACCTCTACAGTACCTACGAGAGCGAGGACGAGGCTTATCCGACACGGCGCAAGAAAGTGATGATCCTGGGTGGCGGTCCCAACCGGATCGGCCAGGGGATCGAATTCGACTACTGCTGCGTGCAGGCTGCGTTCGCCCTGCGCGATGAGGGTTTCGAGTCGATCATGGTCAACTCGAACCCCGAGACAGTGAGCACGGACTACGACATCTCGGACCGTCTGTATTTCGAGCCGCTGACTCTGGAGGACGTGCTCAACATCGTCGACACCGAAAAGCCGGACGGCGTGATCGTTCAGTTCGGCGGGCAGACACCTCTCAAGCTGGCCATTCCGCTGGCCGAGCAGGGTGTGCCCATAATCGGCACCTCGCCCGAGAGTATCGATCTGGCCGAGGACCGCGAGAGATTCGGCGATCTGATAGTGAAGCTGGGCCTCAATCAGCCCGAGAGCGGGATCGCCTACAACCTGGAGCAGGCGCGCAAGATCGCCGCGCGTATCGGCTACCCGGTGCTGGTGCGCCCAAGCTACGTGCTGGGAGGCCAGGCGATGAAGATTGTCTACGACGAGGACTCGTTGACCGGCTACATGAAGAACGCGGTGGACGCCTCGCTGGGTAAGTCGATCCTGATCGACGATTATCTGGAGGACGCGGTCGAGGTGGATGTGGATGCGATCTGCGACGGCGCCACCGTGGTGATTGGCGGGATCATGCAACACATCGAGGAAGCGGGCATCCATTCGGGGGATTCGGCCTGCGTGATGCCACCCTACAGCCTCTCGGCCGAGAATATGGACCAAATGCGCGAGGCTACCCGCAAGCTGGCCCTGGCCCTGCAGGTAAAAGGCCTGATCAACATCCAGTATGCGATACAAAAGAACAAAGTTTACGTTCTTGAGGTGAACCCGCGCGCCAGCCGCACCGTACCCTATGTGAGCAAGACCATCGGTGTCTCACTGGCCAAGCTCGCAGCCAAGATAATGATCGGCAAGACATTGCAGGACCTGGGCTTCACCGAAGAACGCAAGATCAAGCACGTTTCGATCAAGGAGAGTGTCCTGCCGTTTATCAAGTTCCCGGGCGTGGACACGCTTCTGGGTCCCGAGATGAAATCCACCGGCGAGGTGATCGGCCTGGATCACAACTACGGGATCAGTTACGCCAAGGCCCAGATCAGCGCCGGTAACAGCCTGCCCCTGGAGGGCGGAGTCGCGGTGAGCCTGGCCGATAAGGATAAGAAAACGCTCCTGCCCACGATCAAGAAACTGGACGACATGGGGTTCAAGATCCACGCCACCGAGGGCACTTACAACCTTCTGCACGCCAATGGCATTCATGCCGAGAAGGTATTCAAGGCCGGTGAGGGCTCGCCCGACATCGTGGACCTGATCAACGGCAACCAGGTGAATCTGCTGATCAACACACCGGTGGGCGAGAAGAGCAAATATGACGCCGCCTCGATGCGGCGCGCAGCTCTCCAGCACGGCGTACCCTATGTCACCACCACCAGTGCGGCGATCGCAGCTGTGGAGGGGATCAACGCCCTGAAAAAAGAGAAGATCACGGTTACCTCGCTGCAGGAATACTACGCCCAATGAAGACCGTGCTCGTCATAGACGATGTCGCGGGAAACCGCGAGATATTCGCCAGCCTGCTGGAGGGCGAGTACAAGGTCCTGCAGGCGGCGGACGGGAAAAAGGGTCTGGAACTGGCCGAGAGCGAGAATCCGGACATTATTTTCATGGATGTCTCCATGCCCGAGATCGGCGGCATGGACCTGATCCGCGAGTTCAGGAAACACCCGACCCTGTATGCTGTGCCGGTGGTGGCCATTACCGCGCATTCGCTCTACAGTGCGCGCAAAATGGTGGAGCGGGGCTGTAATGACTTTCTGCTCAAACCGCTGACGCCGCACAAGATCAAGGATATGCTCGACAAATGGATCTACTGAGCGGTCCGGTCAGATCGAAAATGGGTGTATCGGCGCTGGCGCTTCTGGGCGCCGTGTTGCTTGCGGGCGGCTGCTCGAGAGCGGTGAACAGCCCGGAACAGGTGACACGGGTGTTTGTGGAGGCCCTGCGCACCGGCTCGACCGCGGCGCTCGACACCCTGGTCGACTGGGAACGGGTGGCGCTGAAAGATAACTATGTAACCGACAGCTATTTCAGTGCGCTTGGCCAGGCCGGCAAAGACAGCGTGACCACCTCTTACCGCGAGGTGTTCCGGGACAACGTCATCCCGCTGTTCGCTCAGGCGACAATCAGCGTGGTCCAGGTGGCGGTGATGCGCAAGAATGCGGAGGGCTGGCTGGAAATCGCATTCCAGACCCAGAACGGGCAGCCTGCTGCAGCGAACAAGTGTTCGATCAGCCTGATCTACCAGCCGGAAACCCGTCACTGGAGAATTGTCGATCTTGGGACGGTCCTCGATCTGGCCCGGGCTGGCGGGGATTACGACTCGAAGCGCTATTACCTGCAACAGCAAGCTAATCCGTGATTGCGGTTAATCCTGTATCAACAACGGGGGATGGGAGAAAAAATGAATGACCAGAGTTTTCCGACCTGCCTCAAATGCAAGCAGGGTGTGCTGATCCCGCTTAGCGATTATGGCCGCGACGGGGCCTCGATCATGTACAAGGCCTGGGTCTGCACCAATCCTGAGTGCGGGTTCCACCTGCGTATAGACAACGGCGAGGTCAGTATCGGCAAGGATATCGGCCAGTCGTTCAAGTAGAAATATGTTCCGGACAGGGTGTGGCATCTGGTTTGTGGTGCACTTTCGGCCTTAGAGCGCTTTCCGGGCCGCGTAGCGCTGAAAGCGCAGAGTGCATGAACTCCACCGTGGAGACAGTCTCATGCAGCCGGTGTTGACCGCTGAGCAGATGCGGCGGATCGACCGGGCCGCCATCGACGGCCTGGGTCTACCGGGCGCGGTGCTGATGGAATCGGCCGGACGGGCCGTGGCCACCGCTGTCGTAGAGTTCGACCTGACCGCGGATTGCCGCCGCCCGGTCGTGCTCTGCGGCAAGGGTAATAACGGGGGCGATGGTTTCGTGGCCGCCCGCTGGCTGACCGAACACTGTGAGCCGGGCTGGCCCAAGGTGTTCCTGGCCGGCCGCCTGGACAGTCTTGCCGGCGATGCCGCCACCATGGCCCGTGTGGCTGTTGCCTGCGGCCTGAACGTGCTGGAACTGGAAAAAAGCGGCCTCGATCCGTTGAAAGAAGCCCTGGGACAGGCGGACCTGGTCCTGGACGCACTGCTGGGTACCGGATCGGTCGGCGCGCCGCGCGGACTGGTCTGCGAGGTGATCGACATTCTGTCCGGCTGGACCCGTCCTCTGGTGGCGGTGGATGCTCCGAGCGGCGTGCAGATGGATGACGGCCAGACGCCTGGAGCCTGCCTTCCGGCTGACCTGACAGTCACTTTCGGTTACCTCAAGCTCGGTCACCTTCTTCAGCCGGGACGCGTTCTGTGCGGAGAGACCGTGCTGGCGGACATCGGGTTCCCCGAGGCGGCCGAGGCCGGGCTGGAATTCGACACGTTCCTGACCGAATCCCTGGATGTGGGCCTCAATTTTCCGCCCCGTGAGCCGGACTCGCATAAGGGCGACTACGGACGGGTGCTGGTGGTGGGAGGCTCCACCGGCCTGACCGGAGCGCCGGTCATGGCCGCCCAGAGTGCTATGACAATCGGCGCCGGGCTGGTCACAGCAGCGCCGCCCGCCTCGCTCAACCCGGTGTTCGAGGCCAAGCTGACCGAGGTGATGAGTGCGCCTCTGCCGGATGCCGGGCGCGGCTATCTTGACTCCGAGGCCCTGGAGCCGCTCGTTCGGCGTTTGGACGCCGGAGTGGATGTCCTGGCTCTGGGACCGGGGCTGGGACGGGCGCCGGAAACAGCCGCTCTGGTGCGGGAACTGCTCGGGCGCGTGGAGTGTCCAACAGTGCTGGATGCGGATGGCCTGAACGCGTTCGAGGGCTGCGCCGATCTTCTGGCCGGCTGCAAGGCCCCGCTGGTGATCACGCCGCACCCGGGAGAGATGAGCCGTTTGAGCGGCCTGTCAACCGAGCAGATCAAGGCCGATCCGCTGCGGGTGGCGCGCGATTTTGCCAGACGTCATGGCGTGGTGCTGGTGCTCAAGGGCAACCCGTGCCTGATTGCCGACCGCGATGGGCGCGTGGCGATCAATCCCACCGGGGGACCGGCCCTGGCCAAGGGCGGCAGCGGGGATGTCCTTACCGGGATGATAGCCGGACTGATCGCCCAGGGCCTCGATCCGTTCGAGGCGGCTTTGAGCGCGGTCTATCTGCATGGGCTGTGCGCCGACCTGGCCGCGCAGAAACTTAGTGAATATTGTGTAAGCGCCACGGAGCTGCTTCGCTTTCTGCCCGAGGCGATAAATAACGTGGCGGCGGTGGCTTACGGGACCGAATAAACGCCCAAAGCCTTGCCAGTACTGTTTTAACTTGACTAAAAAATAAATTGAGGATATTTTACATGTCTGTACTTGTTATTGAGCTTGAAAAGCTGCGCGGCGGGTCATGCCGCAGCGCCGGAGCGGTCGAGCCGTCGGAACTGAATTTCGCCGACCCGGCTGAGCTGGCGTTCGAGGGCCCGCTGGATATGGATGTTCGGGTCAGCACCACGGACCGTCTGAGTTTCCACGTACACGGCACGCTTAGCTACAAGGTCGTCGCCGAATGCCGGCGCTGCCTGCGTCCTGTGTCCGTGGAGCGCAACCCGGAAGTTGGTGGAATGTTCGCGTTCGACGAGGCGCTGGAGCGTCTTGAGTTGAACGACGAGGAGCGGGAGCTGCAGGGGATTTTCCCCCTGGCCTCAGACAGCGACAGCCTCGACCTGACCGATCTGGTACGCGAAACGGTGGTGCTGGATTTCCCGCGTTTCCTGCTTTGCTCCGAGGATTGCCGCGGGCTGTGTCCGGGCTGCGGGGCCGACCTGAACGTGGATCCCTGCCGCTGCCATGGCGAGAGCGCCGATCCGCGTTGGTCCAAGCTGCTCGATCTGAAAAAAGAAGATAAAAAGTGACATTTCAAGGCAATTGCTGTTAACCGTAAACCGGCCGTAATAAAAAGCGGCCGGTTAGCTTTGAGGGGAGAGATAATCATGGCCGTACCTCGCAGAAGAACCTCCAAGACCGCCAAGCGCAAGAGAAGGACACATTTCAAGCTGGAAGCCATCGGCGCGAGCCTGTGCTCGCATTGCGGCCAGAGCAAGCCGCAGCACACCGTGTGCCCGCACTGTGGCTACTACAACGGTCGCGAAGTGGTTGAAAAATCGGAGTAATGGCGGAAAGGCAATTCTGGACCCCGGCGCTGTCGGCAACGCGACCCGCGCCGGGTGTTCACGTTTATCCGTCTCTCCCGGGCGCGGGCGGCGGAGCACCGAGGCTTAAGGACCGGGAACATTTCGAATGAAAATCGTCCTGGATGTCATGGGGGGAGACCACTATCCGGTCGCACCGCTGAAAGGGGCGGTGGAGGCGATAGAGCAGCTCGATTCCGATTTCGAGCTGGTTCTGGTCGGCGATGAGTCCCTGATCCAGAAGCACCTGGAGAAAAGCGGCTCGTTCGACCGTAACCGGATTCAAGTGGTGCATGCTCCCGAGGTGGTCGAGATGGGGGAGAGCCCGACTGTGGCTCTCCGCAAGAAAAAGAATTCCTCCATCTCGGTGGGAGTGGACCTGGTGGCGCGCAAGGAGGCTCAGGCGTTCGTGAGCGCCGGCAACACCGGCGCGGTGATGGCCGCCTCGTTCCGTGGTCTCGGACGGATCGGCGGTATCAGCCGCCCGGGTATCTGCAGTGTATTTCCCACCGTGGACAAGCCCTGCGTGGTGCTGGACGTTGGGGCCAACGTAGATTCCAAACCCGTGCACCTTCTGCATTTCGCCATGATGGGCGCGGTCTATTCCCAGAAAGTGCTGGGAGTGGCCAACCCGAGGGTCGGACTGCTCAATATCGGCGAGGAACCCTCCAAGGGCGATGAGCTCTCGATCGAGACCCACAAGCTGCTCAGTGACAGCCCGCTCAATTTTATCGGCAATGTCGAGGGCGGCGGGATTTTCGAGGGCCTGGCCGATGTGGTGGTCTGCGACGGGTTCGTGGGCAACGTGGTGCTCAAGCTGAGCGAGAAGGTGCTCTCTCTGATTGTCAACCAACTGCGCACACAGATCAAGGCCAACCCTATGTCGGCCCTGGGTTTCCTGCTGATGAAGCAGGTTTTCGAGCAGATGAAAAAGACTTTCGATTATGCCGAGTACGGCGGTGCGCCCCTGCTCGGTATCGACGGGACGACTATCATCTGCCACGGCGGAAGCAGCCCGCGAGCGATCCGCAATGCGATCCGCTCCGCCCGCCTGGCGGTGATCAAGAATGTCAACGAGCTGATCCGTGAATCGGCGGCCAACTACCAGATGGATAACAGTACGAATGGGAAAGTATCTTAAGGTTGTGTCCACCGGCATCGCGTTGCCGGAGCGGGTGTTGACCAATTCCGATCTGGAGCGCATGGTCGACACCTCGGACGAGTGGATTGTTACGCGCACGGGCATCAAGGAACGGCGGATCAGCGAGCCGGGCATCTCGACAAGCGACCTGGGAGCCCAGGCCGCGGCCATGGCCCTGGAACAGGCCGGTTTGACCGCCAAGGACATCGATCTGCTGATTGTAGCAACCGCATCGGGGGATTACCTTTTCCCCTCCACTGCCTGTGTGATCCAGAGCAAGCTGGGCGCCGACCGCGCCACGGCGTTCGATATCTCGGCCGCCTGCAGCGGTTTCCTTTACGGGCTCACCATTGCTTTTTCCATGCTCAGCAGCGGGTTTTTCCGCCGCGCCCTGATCGTGGGCGCAGAGACCCTGACCAAGATCACAGACTATACCGACCGCTCGACCTGCGTGATTTTCGGCGATGGCGCCGGGGCGATGCTGGTGACCCTGGCCGATGACATTAAGGGACTGTTTGAGAGCCAGTTGGGCAGCGACGGCAGTTTTTCGGGGCTGCTCAACCTTCCCGCCGGTGGCACCCATATGCCGGCCTCGTTCGAGACAGTCAACAATCACATGCATTTCATCAAGATGAACGGCAACGAGCTGTTCAAGGTGGCGGTGCGCTCCATGGTCGAGACTGCCGAGACGATTCTGCAGAAAGCCAGACTCACCTCCGCGGACATCGACCTGCTGATCCCGCACCAGGCCAATATCCGGATCATCCAGTCCCTGGTCAAGCGCCTGGACATAGATGAAAGCAAGGTTTACGTAAACATCGAGCGCTTCGGCAACACCTCGGCCGCCTCGATCCCCATCGCTTACCACGAGGCGCGAAGCCGTGGCCTGATAGATTCCGAGAAACTCCTTCTGATGCTGGCTTTCGGCGGCGGCATCACCTGGGGCGGAGTGCTGTTGCGCGGTTGATTCAACAGTCGGACAACACCCGGAGGGATTCGGATGTCGGATGCAGTCAAAACAGCAGTGATATTTCCTGGCCAGGGCTCGCAGTTCGTGGGCATGGGCCGTGACCTGTTCGAGGCGTTCGCCCCGGTGCGCGAGATGTTCGGCCGGGCCTCCGAGAAGCTTGGCTTTGACTTGGCGAAAGTCTGTTTTGAGGGCCCAGAGGATGAACTGGCCCAGACCCGTGTGACCCAGCCGGCCATTTTCGTGCACTCGGTGGCCGTGTTCCGGCTTCTGGCGGAACGTGGTTTGGAGCCTGCCATCGCCGCCGGTCACAGCCTGGGCGAGTACAGCGCCCTGACCGCGGCCGGGTTTGTCGATTTCGAGGAGGCGATCGAGCTCGTGGGCCTGCGCGGCCGTCTGATGCAGGAGGCCGGTGACAAGGCCCCCGGCGCCATGGCCGCGGTGATCGGTCTGGATAACGCGGTGCTCGAGGGCCTCTGCCGTGACAGCGGAGAGGTCGTGGTGCCGGCCAATCTGAACGCCCCGGGCCAGGTGGTGGTGAGCGGCAGTGTCAAGGGAGTTGATGCGGTGCTGGAAGCGGCCCAGAAAGCCGGCGCCAGGATGGCGAAAAAGCTGAAAGTGAGCGGAGCCTTTCACTCTCCGCTGATGGGCTACGCCTGCGCCCCGATGCGCGAGCGTCTGGCTGCGGCCGACATTCACGCGGGACAGATTCCGCTGGTGCCCAATGTAACCGCAGCGGTCGAGGAAAACCCGGAAACGCTGCGTGAACTGCTGGTGCGCCAGATCGTGAGCCCAGTGCTCTGGACAGCATCGATCAGTACGATTTCCGGAATTGGGATCAAGAAATTTATCGAGGTCGGGCCGGGTAACGTGTTGGCCGGGCTGTGCCGCCGGATCGAGCGGGAGCTTGAAGTGACAAGCGTTGGAACGCTGGAACAGCTTGAATCCTATCGCTGAGCGGCGGTTTAACCTTTACTTTTTTTACGGGTAATATTAAAATGGTCTTACAAAATCAAGTTGCGCTGATCACTGGCGGCGCACGCGGAATCGGTAAGGGCGTGGCTGAGCGGTTGGCCTCCGATGGCGCCGGGTGCGTGCTGGTGGATATCGACGCCGCCTCGGCTGAAAAGACCGCAGCGGGCTTGTCCGGTCCGGGCAAGCACATGGGGTTGACCTGTGACGTGTCCGACGCCGCCCAGGCCCAGGCCGTGGTGGACAAGGTAGTCGAGCAGTACGGACGTCTCGATATCCTGATCAACAACGCCGGGATCACCCGCGACACCCTGATAATGCGCATGAAGCCCGAGGACTGGGAACTGGTGCTGCGGGTCAACCTGACGGGCAGTTTCAATTTTGTCCGTGCGGTCAGCCGCCAGATGATGAAACAGCGCTCGGGCCGGATCGTTAATGTATCGTCTGTTGTCGGTCTGATGGGCAATGCCGGCCAGGCCAATTACTCGGCCTCCAAGGCCGGACTGATAGGCCTGACCAAGAGCGCGGCGAAAGAATTCGCCTCGCGCGGTATATGTGTCAACGCGGTGGCCCCAGGTTTCATCGAGACCGAGATGACCGCAAACCTGCCGGAGGAGGTCAAGGCCGGCTGGAGCAAGATCATCCCGCTCGGGCGCGGAGGGCAGATCGCGGATGTGGCTGCCGCCATTGCTTTCCTGGTCGGCCCGGACTCCTCATATCTTACCGGGCAGGTGCTACAGGTGGATGGCGGAATGGTGATGTAGGAAACGGTTTCAGTTGTCAAGCAGCTTGAATACAATTTTCATTGTTCATACCCACTAAACCAAAGCCGGAGGTTATTTTTATGGCGGACCTGGCGCAGAAGGTGAAAGAAATCATCGTCGAGAAGCTGGGCGTGGATGCCGAGAAAGTCACTGATGACGCCTCGTTTGTCGAGGACCTGGGCGCCGACAGTCTCGATACGGTCGAACTGGTGATGGATTTCGAGGAAGAGTTTGACCTGGAGATTCCGGATGAGGAAGCCGAGAAGCTGACTACGGTCGGATCGGCTATCAAGTACCTGGAAGAGAAACTCGCCTCCAAGTCTAACTGACTGGTCCAGGAACTAAGGACATAGACTGAAGGCCGGCTCGATGCACACACGGCCGGCCTTTGGTCTGTTTGCCCGGCTCCGGGAGATGCGGGCGCGCCTCTGATGGTGCGTCGATCGAATCTCGTGGACGCCCTTCGGAGTGCCCCGTGGATTTTGACAACTCCCTCCAGCCGGAGTGGGATGTTGCATTGTGAGAATACGAACAACCGAGAACCGATGATGACAAGAAGAGTCGTAGTCACCGGAGTGGGAGCCGTGACCCCGCTCGGCAACGATGTTGAGACCACCTGGCAGGGCCTGTTGGAGGGCCGCAGCGGGATCGGCCCGATAACCTCGTTCGATGCGAGCGCGTTCGATACACATTTTGCCGGTGAGATCAAGGATTTCAATCCCGAGTTGTTCATGGACCGCAAGGAAACCAAGCGCACTGACCGCTTTGTCCAGTATGCGGTGGCCGCCAGTGTGATGGCCCTGCGGGATGCCGGGATCGAGAAAGTGGACGACCCGGCGGAACAGGAGCGTTTCGGGGTCATTATCGGCTCCGGGATCGGCGGGCTGGAGACCCACGAGGCCCAGCACAACCGGTACCTGGGCGGCGGCCCCGGGCGTATCAGCCCGTTCTACGTGCCGATGATGATCTCAGACATGGCCGCGGGCTATGTCTCGATCCACGTGCAGGCCAAGGGACCGAATTTCTGCACAGTGTCGGCCTGCGCCTCGGCCGGGCATGCGATTGGTGCGGCGTTCCGCTCCGTACGCTACGGCGAGTCGGACATGATGCTGGCCGGGGGTACCGAGTGCTCGATCACCCCGATGGGTCTGGGCGGGTTCAACGCCTGCAAGGCGCTGTCCACCCGGAATGATGACCCGCAGGGCGCCTCGCGCCCGTTTGACGTCACCCGGGACGGGTTCGTGCTCGGGGATGGCTCGGGCGTGATTCTGCTCGAGGAATACGAGCACGCGGTCAAACGCGGGGCACGGATCTACGCCGAGATGGTGGGGGTGGGCAACACCGCCGACGCCTACCATATCACCGCACCGGCAGAGGACGGCAACGGCGCCAGCCGCGCCATGGCCGCTGCCATGCGCGAGGGTGGGCTGAGCGTGGAGGACGTGGACTACATCAACGCCCACGGCACCTCGACCGAGCACAACGACCAGATCGAGTCGCTGGCGATCCGCAACGTGTTCGGCGCGCGGGCGAAAAACGGCCTGGTTGTCAGCTCCACCAAGTCCATGACCGGCCACCTTCTGGGTGCAGCCGGCGGCGTGGAGGCCATTTTCACCTCTCTGTCGATCTATCACGGGATCGTTCCACCGACTATCAACTACCGTAATCCCGACCCGAAATGCGACTTGGACTACTGCCCCAACCAGAAGCGCAGTGTGACGATCCGGGCGGCTCTGAGCAATTCGTTCGGGTTCGGTGGTCACAACGTCTCACTGGCTTTCAGGAAAGTCTGAACGGCCGCGGAGCGCTGTAAAGATGCGGGTCAACCCACTGAAATTGCTGCTTTCGCTTTTCGGCGGGAAAGAGCCCGGCAGAGTCAGAAGAAAGAAACTGAGCCGTCTTGAGAAGAGCCACGTGTATTCTTTCAAGGATATCAACCGACTCGAGATGGCTCTTTTGCATCTGTCGTACATCAAAGTGAGCGGACGACCGCACCTGGGAAGCAACGAGCGCCAGGGATGCCTTGGCAATTCGACGCTCGACCTGGACGTGG
>CAYLSM010000104.1:0-14986 GCA_964386505.1 uncultured Gemmatimonadales bacterium | reverse complement strand
CCAACAGCCTTCCGCCCGAGGTGCAGCTCGAAATGCTCCATAGTGTTCCAGGGTGGGAACAGGCGGTGAGGGTCAAGCCGCCCTACGCTATAGAATACGACTGTTACGATCCGCGCGAGCTTGATTTCACTCTTCAGTCCAAGATTATTCGTGGTCTTTTCCTGGCCGGTCAGGTAAACGGCACCTCGGGCTACGAGGAAGCCGGCGGCCAGGGCCTGGCCGCCGGGATTAACGCCGCGCATCTTGTCCTTGGCCTTGAGCCGGTCATTTTCTCCCGTTCAGAGAGCTACCTTGGTGTTTTGATCGACGATATAGTGAGCCGCGGGGTGGATGAGCCCTATCGTCTTTTCAGCTCCCGCGCCGAGTTCCGTCTCTCCCTGCGCCAGGACAACGCCGATCTGCGTCTGGCGCCCCTGGCTCACAAGCTCGGGCTTCTTGACGATACGTGTTATTCCAAGGTCCAGCGTAAGTTAGAGCTTTCCACGTCGGTTTCACAGGAACTTCGTTCCACTTTCCTCTCCCCGGATAAAGCCAATCCCTATCTTGAGAGTATCGGTGAGACCCCGGTGACCAGCGGTATCGGTCTGGACAAGATTGTCAAACGGCCCGCGGCGGGCCTTTCAGGTCTTTTGAAGTATCTTGGGCGGGCACTTACTACTGAGGAGCTTGAGGTTTTACCCCAGGTGGAGATGGAGCTGAAATACTCCGGGTTCATGCAGCGGGAACGGGGGCGGGTGGAACAGATGGAGCGGATGGAAGGAGTGCGGATCCCGGGAAGTCTTGATTATTCATCCATCACTGGTCTGTCCCGTGAAGGCCGCGACAAATTAAGTGTCCGCCGTCCGGAGACTCTGGGTCAGGCCCAACGTATCCCTGGAATGAGCCCCAGTGATCTTAGTCTTCTGATGGTGGCTCTGAGCCGTACGCGTCTCCTGCGGCCCTCCACCGATTCCTCTCCTCAGGATGAGCTTTAACTCTCTACTTTCCCCTTTCCACATCCGGCCATATTATTCTGTGCAGTTGCAACTGCATCTTGCAGCACAGGTTGTCCTGCAGCATCCATTCAGCCAGTTCAGCCGGGTTGAGTCGTCCGGCCACTGGCGATAACAGTACGCGTGGGTTCTTGTCCAACCCGGTTTTCTGCATTATTCGCAGTGCCCAGTCGTAGTCGGCTCTATCGGCCAGCAGAATCTTCACCTCATCCTGCGGCTCCAGCAGGTCGAGGTTGCCCCAGTGAAAACCTCTTTTCGCCCGCGCACTGGGCGGCTTGATATCGATTACTTTCTGCACCTCTTTCGGAACCTCATTCAGCAGACGGGTCCCGCTGGTTTCAAGCTGAACTTTGAAGGTATTTTGTATTAGCAGCTGGCATAGTCGCGGTAATTCTTCCTGAAGAAGCGGTTCTCCTCCGGTCAGGATCACCCGTTCCGTGCGGTTTGCGTGGCAGATCGAAAGCAGCTCCTCCACGCTGCACAGCTTGCCTTTCTCCTGACGGGCATAGGCAGTGTCGCACCAGTCACAATCCACATCACAGCCGCTGAAACGGATGAAAGTGCAGACATACCCTTGCCAGCAGGCCTCACCCGAGAGGCTCCTGAATATCTCGCAGACTTCGAGCATTTCACCTCATTCAAAGCGGCCGTCAAGCCGCACTCCGCAGCGCGGGCAGATTCCCCCCGGCCGCAGGTTGTATTCGCTTACCGAAAACCCCTCCCGCAGTATCACTCTCTCTCCGCAGGCCGGACAGCGCGTGCTGTCGCCTTCCGAGGTGCGGAGGTTCCCCGGGTACACATAACGAAGCCCGGCTCTTTTACCGCATTCCAGGGCCGCAATGATCGACCCGGCCGGGGTCGGGGAGCCTTGGCTCATTCGCCAGGCCGGGTGAAAACGGCTTACGTGCCATGGAATATCCATTCCGGTCTTGGCGAGAAAGTCTGCGATCTGCCCCAGTTCCTCCGGAGAGTCGTTCAGTCCGGGCACTACCAGGGTTGTTACCTCTAACCAGATTTCGGCTTTTCGCAGCGCCTGAATAGTATCGAGCACAGGCTGGATCGAGGCTTTAAGAACCTTGCTGTATGTTTCTTCCGAGAAGGCTTTCAGATCGATATTGGCCGCATCGAGCCAGGGTAAGAGTTTCTCCAGCGGTTCCGGGTTAATATATCCGTTTGAGACTATGGCCGTGCACATTCCCGCGGCTTTGGCCAGTTGCGCTATTTCAAGGGTGTATTCGAAGAATACTGTCGGTTCGGAATAGGTAAAACAGATAGTTTTGGCTTGCGCAGCCTGAGCCGCACGAACCACCTGCTCCGGTTTTCTCTCTATACCGCTTATTACTGTTTTTTCACGACAGCCGACCGACAGGTCAAAATTCTGACAGAAGGGGCACGAGAGGTTGCAGCCCTCAGTGGCCACGGAGAATGCCCCCGAGCCCGGGTAAAAATGATAGAGCGGCTTTTTCTCCACCGGATCGAGATGAGCGGCCGCCAGGTTTCCCCAGCTAAGGCTGAACAGTTTCCCGTCGACATTCTTTCGTACCGCACAGATTCCACGACAGCCGGGGGAAATACGACAAAGGTGCGGGCACAGATCGCACCGCACCGCGTCGTTTTCGAGCCGGCTGTAGAAAAGGGCTTCTTTCATTTTTTACGAACCTGAGTTGGAACCCCCACTTGCCGTGATTCTCTTGTTCACGTCAAACCCGTAGGCGGCTTTCATGCGCTTGGCGTCAAGCAGGTTGCCTTTCTGCTCGAGCTGTGCGATAACCTGCACTACCTGACCCAGGATTTCCCTCTCCTTTTTGGCCCAGGCCTCCGGGAAGATACGGAAATCCATCTCCTTCTTCATCCGCTTGTATTCCGCGGTTCCGTCGTTGAGCTTGCAGATAGCATCACAGGTGACTTTATAGAAACAAGCCTCACCCTCTTTCACGTGTTTGAATATCTGGCAGTTCTCATCCAGATGGAAAAATTTCCCGCGTATCTGCATGGAGCCTCCTTTGTTATTCCAGACCGGGCGGCAGTTCAACCTGCACAACCCAGGCGTATTTGAACCCGAATTCAACTGCGCGCTCGCGCATTCTCTCGGCGTCCTCGCGTTTACGGCAGTCGCCTACCCGCAGGCACCACTTCCCGTCATACTTGTCGATATGGCTCTTGGACTCGAATTCTCTTTCCACCCTTGCCACCAGACGGTCCAGGTCTTTCCGGTTATCGGAAGAGGCCACCTGGACCCGAAAACCGGTCAGCGGAGGAAGTCCTTTCACTTCCAGGGCTGCCTCATCATTCAGTTTGTAATAATTAAATTCCACATTCTGATCTGCCGTTTTTCTTGGCATGAAGACCAGTGTGTCCACTTTCAACTGCGCCCGGGTCAGGGAGTCAAGGCGGCTTACGGTGCTGACATTAATCACCTGGGCCGTTTCGACATGTTTTCCAACTTTTAAATTCTTAAATTTTTGCAGTTGTGCACAGCCTGCCAGCAAATAAACCCCGAGCAGACTTGCGACAAAAATGATGTACTCAATTTTTCGGGCGTTAATTCTGTAGACCAGTCGCATTACTCTCCCGCTCCGTTCTATTCTCGTTCTATATATTTCTTTCCGGCCTTATAATCTCTTAACGCTTATAATTACCTGCCGGAAAGTCAACGATCATTTATTTAACACCCTCCGCATTCTCGTCCACGGAAATCTGCTCCTCCTCGTTCGGCTCTGGCAGCTTCTCCAGCAGCCAGCGACGTTCCTTGAGCTCCGAGGTGGCGTGCGGCACCTTGATCGGCATATAGCCCTCGAGCTTGTAGCCGCAATCTTCCAGGGTCTCCTGTTTCTCCGGCGCATACCAGGTGATGAACACCCTATCATCCGGTCCGACCCAGGCCAGAACCCCCCTGAATATCCCAAGACGCCCGACATTCTTGGCGTCCCGGCTCCCGCTGTCGATGGCGCGTTTGACTATTTCCGCGGGCACTTCTTTCAGTCCGAGCTTTTCGATATTTCCTTTGATTTTGGCCGATTCCTTTTCCGACGCCAGGTCATCCCGTTCCTTACGGCTACGTTCAAGTTCACCCTCTGGAAGGATGCGGCGGATCGCGTCCAGGTCCTCTGCATTATCGGTGCAGTAGGGCAGAGGCTCGACTTTTTCCGGAAAGTGGTACCCCGCCTCGGCCAGGATTTTCTGTTTTTCCGGCGTCACCGGGGTGATCATGGTCGTGCGGTCTGGCAGGACGATGTAGATAAACTGGTTTTTCTCCATGAACCGCCCCACCATCTGGGGGCTTGCCTTGGGGCCTTTGGCGCAGCGCGCGAGAAAATCGGCTGGCAGCTCTCCAAGCGAACGCCGCGAGGCCAGTTCCTTGGCCAGATGGTCAAGCTTGGCTGTGTCGGCGGCATCGTTCTCCTGACGGCTCCTCATTATTTCTCCAGGTGGCAGGTGCTCCTGCCGCCACTGGCTGTCCTCGGCCGAGTCGTTCGAATGTGGCACCTGGAAACGACGGCTGGCGTACTGGTAATTTTCACTTTTCAGTATCTCTATCTTGTCGGCCGTCTGCGGAGTGATCCACACCTGTCCCTCGGGATCGACAAAGGCCAGCCATTCCACTTGCAGTATATACTGCCCGATAAGCTCGGTCAGGACCTCGCCGGTCGCTGCCGAGCGCTTGGCCAGTTCCTCCGGGGCTTTGCTTCCCAAGTGCTTCTTTTCGCGGAGCGATTCGATTTCCTTCTTCTTCTTCTCATTTTCCAAAGCTTCGATCTCCTTCCTGCATCGATCCAGCTCATTCTTTGGCAGGTGGGAGTCGAGCCAGGCCTTGTCCTCTTTGGTTTCTGAGCCGTAGGGCACCTTGATCAGACGCTCGGGTATCTTATAGCCGGCTTCTTTCAGTATTCTTTCCTTCTCCGGAGTATAAGGCGTCACCCAGTAGAAACCGTCCTCATATATGAAAGTGGTCACTCCGCCGCGCGAGCAGTAATGTCCGATCAATTCCAGATCGTTCTGTTCGGTGCGGGCGCAGCGGCTCAGATAGTCTTTCTCGAGCTTTTCGAGTTTAAGGGTTTCGAGTTTCTTCTTGATCCTCTCGTCCAGTTTCTTGGAGCTAAGTTCGTCCAGCTCCTTTCGGCTGCGGTCAAGTTCGGCCTGCGAAAGGTGCCGCCGAAGATATTCCAGATCCTCCGGCCGCCCATCGGAGTGCGGCACCGTGAAACCGGTCGGGGCGGCGTGATAGTTGGCCTCCTTGAGCTTTTCGATCTTGGAGGGCGCGTTAGGAGTTATGAAAACCGAGGTGTCCGGCGTGACAAAGCCCAGCACATCGTTGCGGATGAAAAACTGTCCCACGAAATTAGGCTGCTGCACCTCGGTGCGTATCGCGTGTTCGATCAGCTCGGCGGGAAGGTTCTTCAGGTCGAGGGCGCGCTGGCGTTTATCAGCCATTTCCTCCTCGCGGCGTCGCTGTTCCGAGAGGTTGGCTTTCCTGGCCGCGTCCCACTCCTGGGGCGGAATGTTCTTCTGCAGCCAGGCGATATCCTCTTTTGTCTTGAGCGAGTGCGGCACCTTGATTGCCGAGCCCATGAACTGGTAGCCCAGGCTTTTCAGTTTCTCCACCTTGTCACTCGTTACCGGAGTAACCCAGGTCACGCCGTCCGGGTCAGTAAATGAGAGCACACCGTTGTGCGAGCCGGCCAGGCCGACATTGCCCGGCAGCTTTTCCTCGGTCGCGGAACAGGCTGACAAAAGGTCCGTTGGGACTTCTTTCAACCCAAGTTCCTCGATCTTCTTCCGGGCTTTTTCCATTCTCTCATTTTCCCGGGCCTGCCGCACCTCTTTCTCGGTGCGCTCCCACTCATCCAGTGGGATATGTGCAGCCAGCCACTTACGGTTATCCTTACTGTCGAGGGCGTAGGGGACTTTTATCATCGCCTCGACATAGGTATAGCCTTTCTGCTCAAGAAGCTGTCTCTTCATCTCCGAGAAAGGTGTGACCCAGGTATTGGTCTCCCAGTCCGTGAACGAGAGCACCCCGTGGAAACTGGCCGCCAGACCGACATAGTAGTAGAATTTCTCCTCAACCATAGCGCAGCGCTTCAGGAACTCATCCTCCAGCGGCTCCAGGCCATCCCGGTTGACTTTCATGATCCCGGCCATCACTTTCCCGTCCTGCTTGGGCATCTTGTTTTCCTCGACCGAACGGAGTATCTCGACCCGGTCGATATCTTTTCGCAGGATACGTTTGCTCTTGGCGGAACCATCCGAGTAGGGGACTTCAATCTGCGGGCGCCGGTTGCGGAAACCACAGGTTTCGAGCAGGTCGATCTTGATACGGGTGCCAGGGGTGAGATAGAGCTGTCCGTCGAAATCGACAAAGGCGATCACGCCGCCCTTGAAGCCGTACTGCAATTTCTCGTCTGCCCGCTTCTCCTCGAGCTTGATCGAGCGCAGGATCAGCCCGGCCGGGGCCTTTTTCTCCTGTGTCTCGGTCTGGTTTTCCGCGGCGGCGGCTTTTTCCTTGGGATCGGACATGCTCACCCGGTCATTAAGTAGGCACTTAAAAGGTGGGGTCTAATAAAATGCTTAAACCTTTAAGTGTCAAGGTGCAAGAGCCTGCAGATCAGGAGGACCTGAAATATTTAAAATAGTACAGGATCAACTTGATGTACTCGTTGTTGACCAGAATAAGTTCGCGCTCACGGGTCCACCAGTGATCGAGGGAGATTTTCTCGCTTTCCAGCGGCACACTGACAAAAGTGAGCCGTATGTTGTCCTTTTCGAACACTTTCCGGTAGGTCAGCGCCGCCCGCCGCATGTTGAAAGGGCTTGAGACTACGAGAATGGAGTGCAAACCCTCGTTCAGCGCGGTCCGGCGTGTGGCGTTGGCATCCTCCCAGGTGGAGCCGATGTCGCGGTTGATCGTGATTTCCGAATCCGGCACCCCGTGACGGGCCGCATCCTGAAGCACACTCACCACCGGGTCGATCGGCTGGCCGAAGAAATAGGTCGTGTCGCTGACATTGAATATCAGTCGCGCCGCATAGCCCTGCTTGTAAAGATCGATGGCGGTCAGGCGGCGGGACTCCTCTCCGCTTACTGCTACGATCGCATCCGCAGAACAGAGCGAATCGCTGAACACCAGGTATTCTCCAGTTGCCTGGAGGACTGTCCGCCAAGCGAACAGGACTGTCAGGAGCGAGACGAGCAGCATCCCGGCCAACACCAGAGCGGCTGTTTTCAGGACTCGGCACATGCCGCTCCCCCTGCGGATGAAAAGCCTTTCGGGCTATTTGGTTTCTTTCTTGCCGGTCAGACCCTCAATGTTCTTTTGCACCAGCGGCGCCATGTCGGCATCCGGCTTTATCTGGATGAACTTGCGGTAGGCTGCCACCGCCTTGGTTGTGTCGTCCTGCATCTCGTAGAGCAGGCCCAGCAAATACCAGGGCTCCGGCTCGTCCGGCTTCACTCCGGCTGCCTGCAGGAATGCTTTCTCCGCGGCTTCGAAACGTTCCATCCGGCTGAGGGTCTGTCCCAGTTTCATGTAGCTGGTGATATCGGTTGCATCCATGCTGATAGCGGTCTGGAACTGGTCGCGAGCCTGAAGGTACATGTTCTTGGCCAGGTAGACCTCGCCCAGCAGCTTGACCGCCTCGATCATATCTGGGTTCAGGCCCAGGGCCCGGTTGAGGTAGATCAACGACTCATCCAGGCGCCCCTCCAGAAAATATGTTCCCCCGATCCCGTAGGGCGCCCAGTAGAACGTGCTATCGCAGTTCTGGGCCTTGATAAACTCCCCGCGCTTGGCGGCCATATCGTTCAGCGAGCGGCCGTACAGGTAGTGGTAGACAGCGCTGTTTGGATTCTGCTCCATCTTGTTGCGGTACATGTCGCTCACTTCTTCCCCGCGACCAGCCCCCTTGAACGCGTCCATGTATCGAAGGTGGGCCTGGACGAAATTCGAATCGGCGTCAATGGCCTGCTTGAGTTTGTCCACCGCCTCGTTGAAATGGTCCTCCCCGGCCAGCTTGAGGCCCTCCTGGTACAGGGCGATGGCCCGCTGGTTGGTGCTGGTCAGCTTGCCGCCGACCACACCGGCATTCAACGGGGCGGCCGTGATCAGGCCGGCCAGACCCAGCAGCAGAATTTTCCTCAGTCCCTCTCGGATTGACATCCTCATTTTCTCCCTGTGGTTCCCGGCAGTCTTCAAATCCGGCCCGCTTTTCAAAAGTGCAACCGGCACAGTTTCAAGCGAAAAGCAATATTCATTCCAGTGCCGGGCCAAGCTGGCGCAGCACCTCGTTCACCTGGCCTCGGGCCTCGGCGATGGGCGGCATCACGTGGCAGGCATCCAGCATGGAGCCCTCCTCCACCGCGCGGCGCAGATTGTCCATAAGATCGGCGCGACCGGCTTTCTCGGCCGCTTTCCAGGCGATATGCAGCGCCTCGTAGTCCTGGATGCCCTGGCGCAGAAGCTCCCAGCGCATGCTGTCCAGGGGGCCGTCCGGCCCGGGATATACAAAATACATGTCACCGGAGTGCCACTTGTAGTTGGGCTGCTCCCAGACATTCTCCGGGAAAGCGTTGACCGCCCAGCGCGTGTAACCGTCAAAACCCCATCGCCAGGCCAGCCAGGCCATCAGACGGCTCTCGCGCAGGCTGGAGTAGATGAACGTGTTGGGGTAGTAGGGATTGCACGCGGTGTACAGCGTGACATAGCGTTTCGGGTCGGCGTGCATCTTCTCCACCAGCGGCTTGATCTCCTGCCAGCGCTGCGGGTCGAGAATTTCGGTGATATGGAACACGATCTCATCGCCCCACTTGCGCTCATCACCCGGAAAACCGCCCGAAAGCGCGACCCTGAAATCGGCGGCATTGTCGAGCAGGAAATCGAAGATGACTTTCATCACCTCCGGGGTCTTTTCATCGAACCCCAGTTCGGCGATCTCGAACCAGCCCTTCTCTTTAAGATGGGTGCGCAGGGCGGGCAGGAACGTTTTCCAGGCCGAGGCCCAGCGGGGCTCGCCCACCTTGAGCTCGGCGGTGCGGTACTGGCCGCTCGTGGTGTCCAGGTAGCGGATATTGGCATCCTGGGTTGAGCCGGGCCCCATCACCAGGGCGTACATGTCGATCTTTTCCTTGATCCCGGCGTCCATCATGAGCTGCACGTAGCGGTCGAAGACCGAAAAGTCCCACTCGAACCTGTCGCTGGCCGCGCCGGTCCACTCGCCCGGGTATTTCCACTCGACCATGCTGTCGAACGGGTAGCCGGACTGGCTTTTCCAGGGGTCGTAGACCACGCTGGTCATGATCGACTTGAGGCCGTGGGCAGCCAAATTGGTAGCGTATTTGGCCAGAAGCGCCCAGTGCTCCTCGCTCCAGACTTTCACCCCGTGGGCGCGGGCCACGCCGCTGGGGTCCTGCCAGATATTGAGGTAGAAAGTCCAGTCCGCGGGCGCGGGCAGTTTCGCCGGCAGCACCTCCAGGCTGAAATCGAGGGTCGCCGGGGACTGGTCATCCGCCAGGACCCGCAGGACCGAGGAATAGACCCCCGGGGCGGCCTCGCGCGGCACTGTAACCGTGACCCAGACCGACTGGGCCCGTCCGGCCGGCGCCTCCACCGAATCCACCTCCAACAGCGGGTCCTCGGTCAGGTTCATCGTCTCATCCACCTTGAGGTAGGCCCCGTAGCGCACCCGGACCGCCGCATCGTCGAGCGTGGCGCCGCTTTCGCTCTTGAGACCGTGCAGCTCGGCGCGAAGGTTTTTCAATTTACCGTCGCAGCGCACCGCCACCTGGGCCGAGACGAACTCCCCGGCCAGGCCGCACACCTTTAGAGTCCTCTCCTCCGGGTTGCGGGTAAAAGCGCCAGAATAGACCCGGGTCTCTATCGGCACGGGCCAGGCCTGCATCTCGGGCTTTGAGTCGGAATCTCCCTTTATGTCCACTTTCAGTTTACAGCCGCCCGTGGCGAGCAGGGCGAAAAGCAGAAAGAGCGTCAGATGGCGTTTCATGTTCTCTCCAGGCTGACAGGTGGCGGGCGGTCGGTTTTCAGGCGCCGTTACGTTCCGTAATCCAATATTACGCTCCGCCCGGTTTTTGGCAACTCCCGGTGCGTTCCGGCTGTCCGGTCGCCGGAGCCGAAGCGGTCCGATATCCTGTCCATTCGGGGAGATAAGTATTGACACTCAAGGTTTTCCGCCGCATCTTAGGGATTGAGAATCGAGAATAGCCTGAGCGCACTTACCGGCCCAGCGGCCCTTTGTCTGGAGGAATTCTTTGAAACTTTACCTCGTGCGTCACGGCCGGGCCCTGCCCGCCGAAAATGACCAGGCGCAGCCCTTGAGCCTTGAGGGGCGGGACGATATCATGCACCTGGCCCGCACCCTGGGTCATATGAATATCCGGGTGCAGACAATTCTGCACAGCGGCAAGCTGCGCTCCGAGGAGAGCGCCCGTCTGATCGCGGACGTGCTCCAGCCGGCCGGGGGAGTGGTCCGCAGCGAGAACCTCGGACCCACGGATGACATCGGACCGATGCTGCAGAAAATCCGCACTGCGACCGAGGACCTGATGCTGGTTGGGCACCTGCCGTTCCTGGCCAACCTTCTGCAGGCCCTGGTGGAGGCGCCGGACCAGGATGACCTTCCCGTGTTCGACACCGGCATCCTGGTGGGAGTGGAAAAACTGGGCAACCGCTGGCAGGTGTTCCGTCACCTGGGCCCGCGGATGATAATGTAAGGGAAGACAGCAGGCATATCTCAATATACATGATATTAAAAAGATACCGATCAGGGGCATGGTGCGCCGTGCCCCTGCATTTTCTTTATCCCGTTGTTTCAGTGCAGGCGAAACCCAAATCGAATGAAGAACAAGGAGCCAAGGCAATTGAAACTGATCCAGAAATGCGACCCGCGTGAAACCGGGCTGATCGAGCTGGGGAAAGACCCATACATCGACCGCCTCTACGGCTGTTTCCGCATCGACAACCCCCGCGCCGACCGTTTCACTTCCGAACGCCAGGTGGAGCTGATTTTCCGCGGCGGCCCCAAGTGGAGCGTGCGCGTGCCGGAAAGCCTCAAGATCACGCTGCCCGAGGGCAAGGCCGTGAACCATGAGTTCTTCCACCTGGAGGAGATCGGCGACAACCTGGACAGCATGATGCTGCTCACCATGCGCGTGGGCTGGAACCAGGTGGAAACCGACCTGACCCGTATCGTGGGTTTCTGCCCGCAGGGCAATTTCGTGGCTTCGTTCCGCGGCGCGGGCTATGACATCCCGGTGGGCACCTCCTCGGTGGCCCCGCTGGGCAAGCGCCACACCTGGATCGGGATGATCCTGGTCCACCCGGAGGTGCGCCGCCAGGGCATCGCCAACGCCATGATGCAGCACTGCGTGCGTTTTGCGATCAAGGAGGGCAAGATACTCAACGGGCTGGACGCCACCCCGATGGGCAACACGGTCTACGGCGCGGTGGGCTACGTGGACAGCTACCGTATCTGGCGCTGCTGGTACAGGCCCGCCGAGTTCCGCGGCGCGTCCTGGGACAAGGCCCGTATCTCGCGAGTGGAGGAGAAAGACCTGCCGGCGCTGATCAAGTACGATACGGCCCGGTTCCTGGAGCGCGAGAACGTGATCCGCGCCCTGCACCGCGACAGCGAGGGCGAGGCTTACCAGTGGCTGAACGACAACGGCGAAGTCGAGGGTTTCGTGTTCGCCCGGCCGGGACGGATCCGCTACAGCGTGGGCCCGTTCACCGCGGAAAACGAAAACATCGCCCGTCAGCTCCTGGCCTGTGTCTCGCAGAGCCTGGACAGCAAAGGCGTGCCCGAGTGCTTCATCGACACCCCGGAGGCCCGTTTCGCCGACCCGGGAGTGTACGACAAGAGCGTTTTCGACCAGGTGAAAAAGCCCTCCGGTCACGCCCTGATAAAGGAAATCTACCCGGTGCGCGATTTCACCCGCATGTACCAGGCGGTGGATGAGCGCAAGGCCGAGTCTCTGATCGAACAGTTCATCAAAGTGGAGAAGCTGGAGCGCTCGAACCCGCGCGTGGCCGATTTCGCCGAGACCATGCACGCCAGTATCGCCAATTACACCGAGAGCGTGGGGTTCATGGAGTACGAAGCCCGCGAGCTGCAGAAATACTACTGGGCGATCACCGGGCCGGAGAAAGGCTGAGCGGTTTGAAAGAAAAGGGGCGACCGGAAGGCCGCCCCTAAGTCTTATCTCTTTATGCAAGGGGCACGGCCTGCCGTGCCCCTTTTTCTGCGCTTACGGCAGCCTGTTCCCGCCCAGTTGCGGCGGGTAGAAATAGCCCATCGAGGCGGCGGCCACGGAGGTGCGGTACTGACGGTCCTGCATCAGGCAGACCCGGCGGGTGACTGCCGGAATATCCGTGCTGTAGATACGCAGCTCGCCCGGCAGGCTGACTATCAGCTCCTCGCGCCAGTCGCCCAGCACATCCGCTATGCCGACCACCCGTCCCTCCAGAGTCTGCAGCGTGTCCCCGTCGAACTTGAACAGCTTATCCCCGCTCACGATCTCTTTCTGCGGGTCAGCATCCCACCACACAGCGTGCGGGGCCAGGTCGTTGTCGCCGAACGGCTTGTCCGAGAGCCGCTCTCCGGCGGCCGAGTACAGCCAGAACTGGCTGCGGTCGCTCTCGCCGGCGTAACATTCCATGCCCGGGTGGGAGGCATCGATATCGCCCAGCATGCCCTGCTCGTGCACGTGCCTGGTGGGACCGTCAAAGCCCCAGAGAATTTTCCCGGTTTTTGCCTCGACCAGGCAGACCCCATTGCTTTTACGAGGCGGCTCGATACCGTAAAAAATTTCCAGGCCCGGGCGGCCCGGGTCTATATCGGCCACATAACCCACATCCGGGTGGCCCAACCCGGTGGTCCAGAGCGCCGCGCCGTTGTCATCCAGGACCGCCGAGCCGAGCACCAGTTCATCCCGCCCGTCCCCGTCGATATCCGCCGCGGTCAATCCGTGCTGGCCCTGGCCCTGGAATTTCTTGTCTTTGCCATCTGCTTCCCAATACCAAATCGGTTTCAGGTCGCCGTCGAAAGCCCCGGTCTTGATTATCCCGTAGGTGCCGCGCTGCATAATCAGAACTGGGGTTTTCCCGTCCAGGTAAGCCACGGCCAGGAAATTCCGGGTCTGCGGGCTGAGGGTGTCGAACCCCTTGCGGTCGAACCAGGGGATTCTGCTCAGCACCTGCCCGCTCAGGCCATCCACCTTGACCAGATACTCCGGCCCTGAGATCACCTCGCCGTCGATCTCGCGCGGGTCGCCCTCACCGGCCTTGGTGTACATCTCGGCCCGCCCGTCGCCATCGATGTCGTACACCACGAAAGGCGAGTACCAGGAGCCCATCTCGATCGCCCAGCCCATATCGTAGCGCCAGAGGAACTTTCCGGCCGAGGAATAGGCCTCCAGCTTGAACGTGCCCGGGCTGCGCTGCCAGTAGCCCGGCTCGTGCCAGGGGTCGGTGTTGAAATCGGGCTGCTTGATCACGTAGTCGTAGGCCCCGTCGCCGTCCAGGTCGGCCACGGCCACGTTGTGGAAATCATAATCGCCCTGGAGCATGATCCGTACGAAAGGCCTGCGCTGCGGGAACGCCCGCACGAAGAACGATTCCGAGGCCGCGCCCTCCTTGCCGCCTGTCACCGGGCGGACATGGTAGCGGTAGAGCGCTCCCACGGTCACCGCACTGTCCAGCCAGCAGGTGCAATCGGTTATCGGCTTTTTGTTCACCCGCACCAGGCTGTCGGCCAGAATGTCCCGGCGGTAGAGGTTGAACGCCACGTCCGAAGGGTCAGCCTGCAGAAGCCGCCAGCTTACGAACACCTGGCCGCGTCCGCGCTCCAGGGCCACCACCCCGCGGTTCAACTCCTCCGCTCCCCGCACGGTGGCAGCGCTCCACAGGAGCGTCAGAAACAGCAGGACCGATACGTTTTTCATCTTCGGCTCCCCCCCCCTCTGAGCGAAAATAAACGGGGGCGGCCGGCCCGGGTCGCCGGCTCATTCCCCCGTGTTAGAACCGCAGCGAGCCTCGGGTCAGATCTTCACCAGTTCGGAAATCTCCACCGGACGGTTCCACTCGATGGAGCGGCGGGCCATGATCCCGGTCAGGCAGCTCAGGGCCCCGGCGCGGGTCCCGGCGGTCTGTTCCAGCGGGTCGGGCGTGCCGCGGAAAATCATGTTCTGCATCTTGTCATCCGAACCCCAGTGGCCGGCATCGGCGCCAGTGTGCTCCTGGCTTTCGCTCAGCTCGAAAGTGCGGCTCTTGGCAAAGAGCGGGGTGACCCGGAACTCGGCCAGGGCTTTCTGCTCCCAGGGCTGGGCATGGTAGACCCGCACGTCCAGACGGCCGTTCTTGCAGTTGAATCCCACCTGGTAGCCCTCGTAGGGCATGAAGCAGTTGAGCGAGTAGGTCAGGATGACATTGTTATGATAGCGGATATTGGCGGTCATCGTGTCCCAGATGTTGATATCGTTGCGGTACAGGCAGGCATCCGTCGAATACCCGTCGTACTTCTCGTTGTCCACGTACAGGCGCATGGCCTCTTCATCCTGGGTGATGTCGTAGAAGAACTCGCACTTGGACTTGTACTCGCAGCCGCGGCACTTCTCGCCCCGGAACGGCCCGTTCCAGCCGTAGCGGCGCAGCTCGCCCTGGGCGCTGACCCAGCGCGGCTCGGCGGCCAGCCACCAGTTGAGAAGGTCGAAATGGTGGGTGGCCTTGTGCACCCAGAGCGAGCCGTTGTACTGCTTGAACCCGTGCCAACGGCGGAAATAGCTCGCCCCGTGGCTCGTGTCCAGGTAATAGTTGAAATCGACCGAGGTGATCTGGCCCAGCTCGCCGGAGCGCAGAATTTCGTAGATCTTCTCGGCCTCGGGGTTGTAGCGGTAGTTGAACGTGACCCGCACCTTGCGGCCGGTGCGTTTCTCGGTGTCCATGATACTCTGGGTCATGGCCTCATCCGTGGCCATGGGCTTTTCGG
>CAYLSM010000103.1:0-15023 GCA_964386505.1 uncultured Gemmatimonadales bacterium | reverse complement strand
GACTACGCCTACCGCGACTGGGGTCGCCTGACCCAGAACCATGTTTTCACCCTGTCCTGGAAGATGCAGTAATCTTTCAGACAGCCTGAGCAAGACAGCCGGGGCTCCGTGTTTGCGGGGCCCCGGTTTTTCTTGCGCCTGAGCGAAACAAAGCGCCATTTTGAAAGTTAATTCTCTGCGCAATCGCACGGGAACTGTACATCCGGCCTGTCCTGCCGCCTGAGTTGACTTGAATTCTCTGCCGAGCTATCTTTAGGTTGGTTTCAGCGGACAGTTGCGTTCCTGAAATCCCGGAAGCGGGGAGGACCCCCGATTCCGGCCACTCCCAAATTACACCGAGTTATCCGTTATTTCCGGGAGCATTCTCAATGGACCGTATGGAACAGGATGAACTTCAAAAGTTCGACGGGGCGGAGGGGAACAAGGCTTTTGTCGCTTTCGAGGGCCGTATTTACGATGTCACCGACAGCCGGCTCTGGAAAAACGGGAAGCATTTCAAGAGCCACCAGGCCGGCCACGACCTGACCGCCGCGATGAAAGCCGCACCGCACGGACCCGAGGTGTTCGATAAATTCACCGCCGTGGCCGAGATCGGCCCGCGCGAGCAGGCCCCGGCCACCACGATGGCGATGAAAACTCCCTCGCGCCTGGTCTCCCGTATCCTGGATGAGCACCCGCACCCGATCTCGGTCCACTTTCCTATCGCCCTGTGCATCGCCGCCTCGCTCTTCACTTTCCTGGGGCTGGTCACGCCGTTGCCTTACATGGTGGAGGCCTCCTACTACAATTTGATAATCGCCACCCTGGCCACCCCGGTCTCCATAGGCACCGGGCTTTTGAGCTGGTACTACAACTACAGCGGCATCTGGACGCACATTTACCGGATGAAGACCTTCCTGTCGATCCTGCTGGTGCTGTTGCTCGGAGCGGCGTTCGGTATCCTGTTCCTGGCCCTGGACGGCGTGCTGGCGGGCCACGGGCTCTGGCACTGGGCCTATTGCCTGCTCGTTCTGGCCCTGGCCCCCACGGTGGTTGGGCTGGGATATTTCGGCGGAAAAATAACTTTCCCCTCCTGACCGGGAGAATGCAATGGATAAGGAAGTTGTCAAACAACTGGAGCGCATGATCGAGGTCGTGGTGCGCAGCATCCCCAAGGAGCGCCAGGCGCATGACGCTTTCCTGACCACGGCCCAGGAGGCCCGCTCGGAGATGATCCAGGTGCTGTTCTCCCGTCTGGCCGAGCAGGAGGAGCAGCACGAGGCCAAGCTGCGGGCGGCCCTGGAGATCCTGCAGCAGGAGCTTAACGACGCCCGCGGCAAAGTGGTGGCGATGGGGGATGAGTCCATGGCCCTCCACGCCGAGGACCTGCCGGATGAGCTGAAGTGCCGGGATGTGGAAAAGGTGATGGAAGTGGTGATGCGGATGATCCCCAAGGAGCGCGCCGCGGCGGAGCTTTACTCCAGCACCGCCTCCTCGGCCAAGCGCGAGCTTACCAAGAAGCTGTTCGAGATGCTGGCCGCCCAGGAGCAGGAGCACGAGAACAAGCTTATTGCAATCCTCGACCTGATGAAACAGGAGATGAACCGGATAAAGTGCCGGCGATGAGGCGGCCCTGAGCCGATTGGCTTTCGAAAGGGGCTGCTTTTTCATTTTTCGTGTTGGATAAAATTTTTCATTCTCATAATCTGTGGCCGTAAGTTTTCCGGCCCGGGTGGACTAAAGAGAGAGAGATGTATCTCTCTGGAAGATTTATTAAACAAGGATTGTTATAATGCGAGCACGCAAGATTGCAGAGGGAATCCACTGGGTCGGGGTGATCGACCCTGACCGCAGGCTGTTCGAGGAAATCACGCCGCTGCCGGAGGGGACGAGCTACAATTCGTACCTCGTGCAGGGCAAAGAAAAGACCGTGCTGATCGATACCGTGGAACCGGATTTCAAGTCCCTTCTGTTCGAGCGCATCGCCGACACCGGGGTGACCGATATCGACTATATCGTCTCCAACCATGCCGAGCAGGACCATTCCGGCTCTCTTCCCGCGGCGCTGGAGCGTTTCCCGAGGGCCAAGGTGCTCTGCACTCCCAAGGGGCGCAGCATGCTTCTCGACCTTCTGCCCCTGAACCCGGAGCGGATCGAGACCGTGGAGGACGGACAGACCCTGGGCCTGGGTGGACGGACGCTGGAGTTCATCCACGCTCCCTGGGTGCACTGGCCCGAGACCATGTTCACCTTATTGCGCGAGGAAGGTATCCTTTTCTCCTGCGACCTGTTCGGCTCGCACATGGCTACTAACGACCTGTTCGTTATCGACCGCTGCCGTCTGCTCGATTCGGCCAAGCGCTACTACGCCGAGGTGATGATGCCGTTCTCCGGGCCGGTGCGCAAAAATATGGAAAAAATCAAGGATCGCGATATCAGGATTATCGCGCCCAGCCACGGGCCCCTGCACAATGACCCCGGGTTCATCCTGAACACCTACCGCGACTGGGCCGGCGAGGAGCCGAAAAACCTGGTGGTGATCCCCTACGTTTCGATGCACGGCAGCACCAGGAGCATGGTCACGCGCTTCATAGAATCCCTGGTCTGCCGCGGCGTGCGGGTGGAGTTTTTCAACCTGGCCGAGACCGACCCGGGCCGTCTGTCCATGGCCCTGGTGGATGCGGCGACCGTGGTGTTCGGCTCGCCCAATATCCTCAACGGCATGCACCCCAAAGTGGTCTACGCCGCCTATCTGGTCAATGCCCTGCGACCCAAGACCCGCTTTGTCTCGATGATCGGCTCTTACGGCTGGGGAGCGAAGATGGAGGACCAGATGCAGGGGCTGCTCAAGGGGCTCAAGGTGGAGATGCTCGACACGGTGCTGACCCGCGGCATACCCTCGGAGCAGGATTTCACTTCGCTGGATTTTCTGGCCCAGACCATCGCCGAACGTCATGCCGCTGTCTGTCCCGACTGGAAGAAAGCTGAGTGCGGCTGCGCCTGAACATGCGGGCGCCTTGAAAATAGTTTGGCAGGACTTTCCAAAACCTGCACGTTATATTATACTGGTTTTATTGTGCCATTCTTAATATACCGTGCTGAGGGAGGCGTGCGATGTGGGATTACACCGATAAAGTGATGGACCATTTCCGAAACCCGCGTAACGTTGGATTCATTAAGAATGCGGATGGGGTGGGGGAAGTGGGGTCGATGGCTTGCGGTGATGCCCTGCGGCTGATGTTCAAGCTGGATGACCAGGGCCGGATCGAGGATGTCAAGTTCCAGACTTTCGGCTGCGGGAGCGCCATAGCCTCTGCCTCGGCATTGACCGAGATGCTGCGCGGCAAGACTCTCGAGGAGGCCGAGAAGATCACCAACCAGGACATCGCCGAGTTCCTGGGCGGGCTGCCTGAGCAGAAAATGCATTGCTCCGTGCTGGGCCGCGAGGCGCTGGAAGCCGCCATCGAGAACTTCCGCAACGGCACCACCGGCCAGGTGCAGCTCGAGGGCAGGGTGGTCTGTGTCTGCTTCGGCGTGACCGAGGAGAAGATTGAGCGGGCAATCATCGAGAACGGCCTGACCACGGTGGATCAGGTGACCAACTATACCAAAGCCGGCGGCGGCTGCGGCGGATGTAAAGAGGATATCGCCCAGATTCTGGAGCGGATCAACGGTCACAGCGCGGTGGTGGAGACTCCGCCGGAAACGTCCAAGACCAAGCGTAAACTGACCAACATTCAGAAAATCCAGCTTATCCAGGAGACAATCGACCGGGAGATCCGCCCCGAACTCAAGAAGGACGGGGGGGATGTGGAACTGGTGGATGTGGACGGGGACAAGGTGATCCTCTCGCTGCGTGGCAGTTGCGTGGAATGCCGGGTGGCCCAGTTCACGCTCAAGACCCTGGTTGAACCCAAACTGAAGTCCTTCGTCTCGGAGGATCTGGTTGTGGTGGAGGCAAAGTGAGCCGTACAGTCTATCTCGACAACAACGCGACCACGATGATCGCACCGGAAGTCGTGGCCGCGATGCAGCCCTATCTGACCGAATTTTACGGCAACCCGTCGAGCATGCACAGTTTCGGCGGAGGCGTGCGCCGTCAGGTGGACCAGGCCCGCGCCAGTGTGGCCGCCCTGTTCAACGCCTCGCCCGAGGAAATAATTTTTACGGCCGGCGGCTCGGAGGGAGACAATCAGGCCATCCTGGGAACACTGGAATTGCTGCCCTCGAACAAGCGGCATTTCATCACCACCCGGGTGGAGCACCCGGCCGTGCGTGAGGTGGGTCACTACCTGCGCGACCAGAAAGGTTACCGTCTGACCGAACTGCCGGTTGACAGCGACGGCGCCCTGGACCTGGAGCAACTTGAGCGCTCCATCGCCGAGGACACCGGGCTGATCAGCGTGATGTGGGCCAACAACGAGACCGGCGTGATCTTCCCAATCGAGAAGATCGCGGCCATAGCCAAGGCCCGTGGGGTGCTGTTCCACACGGATGCCGTGCAGGTGGCGGGCAAGCTGTCTATCGACCTGAAAAAGATCCCGGTGGATCTGCTTTCCATGTCCGGCCACAAGATTCATGCACCCAAGGGCATCGGCGCACTATACGTGCGCGAGGGCACCAAGATCAACCCGCTGATTCACGGCGGGCACCAGGAGAATGGCAAGCGGGCCGGCACGGAGAACGTGCCCGGGATCATCGGGCTGGGACGGGCCGCGGAGCTGGCCCTGGACGGCATGTCCGAGGAAAGCGCTCGGGTGCGCGCCCTGCGTGACCGTCTGGAAAAAGGCATCCTGGCCAGTTGCAAGGACTCGCGGGTCAACGGCCGGAACCGTCTGCACAACACGCTCAACGTGAGCTTCGAGTACATCGAGGGCGAGTCGATCCTGCTTATGCTGGATGAGTTCGGCATCTGCGCCTCCAGCGGCTCGGCCTGCGCCAGCGGCTCGCTGGAGCCCAGTTACGTGCTGCGCGCCCTGGGCATTCCGTTCACCGCGGTGCACGGCTCCATCCGGTTCAGCCTCAGCCGCTACACCACGGATGAGGACATCGACATCGTGCTGGAGCGTATACCCGGGATCGTGAATCGCCTGCGCGAGATTTCTCCGTTCGTGCAGAAAGAGGCCTGACAAGGGCTTTTCTCTCTTACATGAATGAATCTCTCAAGCGCCCGGAGTCTGCGGGCGCTTTTGTTAACGGTCCGTTTTGGGAGGGTCGATGCCCGAATTGCCAGAGGTGGAAACAGTCGCCCGTCAGCTGGCCCCGCACCTGGAAGGACGGGTCATACGGTCGGTGGAGGTACTGGACAAAAAGCTGGACAGCCCGTCCCTGGCCCAACTTGAGGGGCGGAGGATTGTCCGCGTGCACCGTCTGGGCAAGCAGGTGCTGATGGAGCTTTCAGCCTCGCCTAAAGCGGACAGTCCGCTCTGGCTGTGTTTTCACCTGCGCATGTCGGGACGGCTGATCATGGACGGCTGCCAGGGAGGGCAGAAAGAAAAACACCTGCGGGCCCGTCTGCACCTGGACCAGGGAACCCTGCATTTCTACGACCTGCGGCGTTTCGGCCTGATGCGGGTGGCGGGATCACCGCGCGAGGCTGTCCCTCATGGTCTCGACCCGCTCACTCCGGAGTTCACTCCGGATAGCCTGGCCGCGCTGCTGTCCGGCGCGCGCGGCGAGATCAAGCCCTGGCTGCTGCGCCAGGACCGGGTGGCCGGGATAGGTAATATCTACGCTTCCGAGATTCTGTTCGACTGCCGGATCAACCCACACCGCGCCCCCGGTTCGCTGAGTGCAGAGGAAATCAAGCGCCTGCACGCTTCGACAGTCCGGATACTGAAACTGGCGATTGAAAACTGCGGGACCACATTCTCCGATTTCCAGGATTCGCGAGGCGAGAGCGGCTCGTTCCAGAACCTGCTGGCTGTTTACGCCCGTGAGGGCGATCCCTGCAAGGCCTGCGGACAGCCGCTCACCCGGATCGTGCAGGCGCAGCGCAGCACTTTTTACTGCGAGAACTGTCAGCGGGGGTGAGAGACAGTTGGAAAAGAAAAATGTGGATTTCATGGTAAATATTTGCCGCCCCCACTTGACAGCCGCCCGGTCGCAGCCTTAGCGTTGAGGAAAGGCACGGAGCGCACCCTGAGGCAGGGCCTGCGGGGTGGTTCCGGCCGGAAATCAAACCGCATCGGCGGCCGCTGCCGGCCGATACGAATGCACAATCCGACAGGAGACTCAAAATGAGTGAAAGAAAAGGCGCGGTAACCTTCAAGGGTAGTCCGCTGACACTGGTGGGCAATGAGATCAAGGCCGGGGACAAGGCCCCGGAGGTCAGCCTCTGGAACACCGATCTGCAGGAAGTGAAAATCTCTGACCTCAAGGGCAGCCTGGTCGTGCTGAGTGCGGTGCCCTCGCTGGATACTCCGGTCTGCAACCTTGAGACCAAACGTTTCAGCAAGGAAGCCGCCCGTCTGGGGGATGTGCGTTTCGTTTCGGTCAGCCGGGACACTCCCTTTGCGATCAAGCGCTGGGCCAACACCGAGTGCATCGAGAACCTGCTGTTCCTGTCCGATTTCCGCTGCGGCGAGTTCGGCCAGGCGTTCGGTATCCTGATCAAGGAGTTGAGCCTGCTGGCCCGCACGGTGTTCGTGATCGACCGCCAGGGGGTGGTGCGCTACGTGCAACTGGTGCGCGAGGTGGCGGATGAGCCTGACTATGACGCAATCCTGGAGCAGTTGAAAAAGCTTTCCTGATAGAGACGCATTGAATCGATTCTCAAAGGGGCGGGACCGCGGGTCCTGCCCCTTTTTTTTCTGCAACTAATTCTCATAAACGCAGTTAATCCGCGCCTGGCGTGAATCCAATAAAGAAAATTATCTCCAGCTCTTGACAATCTCGCTTGCCGCTCTTATATAGATATTGTAATTCATTCTCAAAATGAATTTGAAATTCTCACAAGCCTGGGGCATCGGTGGTACACCGGTGAGAATCCAGCAGTCTCAAAACGGAGCCGGACCAATGAGCACATCAATTGACCGTCGTTCATTCCTGAAACTGGGCGTTGCGGCCGCTTTGGCCGCCTCGGCCACGGCTGTCCGCAGTGGGCGGGCGGCTCAAGTGCAGAGTTCACCAACAGGGGGTAATAAAATGGCAGTCTTCCAGGTGCCGGCGCTTCCGTACGCAGCGGATGCGCTCGAGCCGTATATCGATGAACAGACCATGCGGATCCACCACGACAAGCATCACCAGGCCTACGTGGACAAGCTGAACGCAGCGCTCCAGGGTCATCCCGAGTTGCAATCCAGGAGCGTCGAGGACCTGTTACGCAACCTTTCGTCCGTCCCTGAGGATATCCGAACCGCGGTGCGCAACCATGGCGGCGGACATGCCAACCACTCTTTCTTCTGGCCGCTTCTCAAAAAGGATGTCGCCTATGGCGGCCCCGCGGCAGAGGCGATCAACAGCACTTTCGGCTCGCTGGATGCGTTCAAGGAGAAATTCTCGGCCGCGGCGGCCGGGGTGTTCGGCAGCGGCTGGGCCTGGCTCGTGGCCTCGGGCGGCAAGCTGGAGATTGTCAGCACGCCCAATCAGGACAGCCCGCTCAGCCAGGGCAAGACTCCGGTGCTGGGCGTGGATGTCTGGGAGCACGCCTATTACCTGAAATACCAGAACCGCCGTCCCGAGTACCTGGCGGCTTTCTTCAACGTGATCAACTGGGACACGGTCAATGAGAACCTGAAAAAGGCGTAGGACTGGGCGGGGATATAAAGTGCTCGGGTTCTCCTGCGGGGCTTTCGCGTACGGCGGAGGCCCCGCGTTGTTTGGGGGGTGCATTCCGGAGCGTGATTGCATTATATTCAGAAAAGATGCTGCGGAATCCGGAATCAGGAATTCTTCCAGGAGGCTTAAGATGCCGGTCGGGACTGTGGAACTGGGTGTGAATGGAATGAGCTGTGGCCATTGCGCCGCGCGCGTCGAAAAGTTCATCCGTCAGCAGGTGCAGTCAGCGGAGGAGGTCAAGGTGGACCTGGAGGGCCGCAAGGTCACAGTCCGCTGCGACACTTCGCGGGTGGATGCGAAAGAGATCGCCGCCGCGGTCGAGGCGGCCGGATACAGCCCGGTGCTGCCGTAGCGGAAAAGACAGGAACCAAGAGAGAGAAAAAATGGCTGAGCGGGATGTGGAGATACCGATCCTTGGGATGCACTGCGCCAATTGTGTGGCGCACGTGGAAAAGGCCCTGACCGGGGGAAAAGTGCCGGGAGTGGTCGCGGCCTCGGTCAACCTGGCCAGCGAGAGCGCCCGGGTGCGTTTCGATTCCGAACGCCCGGACCTTGACGCCCTGGCGGCGGCGGTGGAGGAGGCCGGCTATCAGGCCGTGCTGCCTCAAGCCGGCGAGTCCGGGGTGGACGGGGACGCCGAGCAGGCGGCCCGGGAGGCCGAGCGCCGCGCCCGACGCCGCGAGCTGGCGGTGGGCCTGGTGTTCACTACGCCGCTTTTCATGCTCGGGATGTTCCGCGATATGCCCCCTTTGAGCGCCCTTTCCGGCGCGCCCTGGTACGACTGGCTGCTTCTGCTTCTCGCCACACCGGTGCAGTTCTACACCGGCGCTCTGTTCTACCGTGGGGCCTGGCACGCCCTGGCCGACCGGACCTCGAACATGGATGTCCTGGTGGCGCTGGGAGCCTCGGCGGCCTATTTCTATTCTCTGGCGGCACTGTTCCTGCCCGCGCATTCAGGTGCGCACGGGGTCTATTTCGAGACCTCGGCCATGATAATCACCCTGATCAGCCTGGGCAAATACCTGGAGGCAGGGGCGCGCGGACGGGCCTCGCTGGCGATCCGCGCCCTGATGGACCTGGCCCCGCGCGAGGCTGCGGTCCTGGAGTC
Organism: uncultured Gemmatimonadales bacterium; assembly: GCA_964386505.1. GTDB lineage: Bacteria > Gemmatimonadota > Glassbacteria > GWA2-58-10 > GWA2-58-10 > JAJFUG01. Next base: position 6,157 of record CAYLSM010000103.1, on the reverse strand, counting down.
GGACGGCACCGAGCGCAAGGTTCCAGCCGGAGCTGTCCAACCCGGGATGCTGATCCTGGTGCGCCCCGGGGAGAGATTCCCGGTGGACGGCTCGGTGGAGAGCGGCGAGAGCGCGGTCAACGAGAGCATGCTCACAGGTGAGCCGCTTCCCGTGGACAAGAGCCCTGGCGGCACGGTGTTCGGTGGCACGCTCAACGGTCAGGGCCTTCTGACCGTGCGGGCGACCGGAGTGGGGGAGCGGACCGCCCTGGCCCAGATCGTGAGACTGGTGCGTCAGGCACAGGCCGGCAAGGCCCCGATACAGCGTCTGGCAGACCGAGTGGCCGCGGTGTTCGTGCCGGCAATTATAGTTATCGCACTGCTCATTTTCACGCTCTGGTGGGCTATCGGCGGGCAGTTTGTCCCTGCCATGGTGCGTCTGGTGGCGGTGCTGGTTATCGCCTGCCCCTGCGCACTGGGTCTGGCCACGCCCGTGGCGGTCATGGCGGCCAGCGGACGGGGAGCGCGTCTGGGTGTGCTGTTCAAGGACCCTGCCGCCCTGGAGCGCGCCGCGCGTCTGGACACCCTGATTTTCGACAAGACCGGCACCCTGACCCGTGGCGAGCCGGTGTTGACTGAATGGCAGCCCTTGGGCGCATTCGAGCCCGAACAGGTGCTGCGCCTGGCCGCAGCCGTGGAAAGCGGCTCGGAGCACCCCCTGGCCCGGGCGATCGTGCGGGGCGCCCAGGAACGGAACCTCGTGTTCACCCGTCCCGAGAAATTCGTCTCAGTGAGCGGCTTGGGCGTGGAGGCGTTCTACGAGGGAACCCGTGTGCGGGCCGGCAAACTGGAATGGGTGTTCGGGGACACTGCACTGGAGCGTGAGATCGAGTCCCGGGCCGCCAAGCTCGCCGACCTCGGGGGAACAGTAGTGGCGCTCAGTCTGGACAGCGCCCCGGCGGCTCTTTTCGCCCTGTCCGATCAGATAAAGGACAATGCCGGGCCGACCCTGGACCGGATCCGCGCTCTTGGGATACACACAGTGCTGGTCACCGGCGACTCCCGTCCCGCGGCCCGTGCCGTGGCCACCGCAGTGGGTATCGAGGCGGTGGAGGCCTCGGTGCTGCCCGAGCGCAAGGCCGAGGTGGTGGCCTCGTTCCAGTTGCGCGGACGGGTGGCCGGGTTCGTGGGGGACGGTATCAACGACGCTCCGGCCCTGGCGCGGGCGGATGTGGGGATAGCCATGGGGACGGGCACGGATGTGGCCCTGGAGGCCGGGGATGTCACCCTGGTGGGCGGCGAGCTGGCCGGACTCTGGCGCGCAATTGTCCTGGCCCGTGCTACACTGACCGTGATCCGCCAGAACCTGTTCTGGGCCTTCTTCTACAACCTGGCCCTGATCCCGGCCGCGGCCGGGGCTCTGCACTGGGTATCCTGGCTGCCTTCTTACCTGCGAGACCTTCACCCCATGCTGGCTGCCGCGGCCATGGCCGCCTCCAGCCTGACCGTGGTGGGCAATTCGCTGCGTCTGTCCCGTCTGCGCTTCTGATTCTGCTGTTGCCTGTTTGCCGCCTGTGTCACAGTTCTGCAGATAGCATGCGAAGTAAAATGAACAAAAAAGTCCAGTAGGCTTGACAAGTCCTTGTGGGCTATTTACAATAAATAGGTACTTGAATGCCGAAATAAAAATACACCTGCGGAGTACATGTAAATGGATATGCTCAGGCTGTCGGAAGCCGCCTCGCTGGCGCTGCACACAATGGTCTTTCTGTCCGGGCACCCGGAGGGCCAGGCCTCTGCGCGCGAGATTGCGCGCGACCTGAATGTCTCGGAAGCGCACCTGGCCAAAGTGCTGCAGCGTCTGGCGCGCTACGGTCTGGTCAGTTCGGTGCGCGGGCCCAAGGGCGGTTTCAGTATCGCACCGGGACGGGACAACGCCACGCTGCTCGATATCTACGAGGCGATAGAGGGCCCTATCCCGGACCGCAAATGCTTTCGCACTACCAGTATCTGTACAGGAAAGCACTGTATTTTCGGGAATCTGCTGGAGGACGTGAACCGTCAGGTGAAGGACTACATGGCCGAGACCAGCCTGCCCGATCTGGTCGGGACATTCGGAGGTAAAGTTGAGACAGTCTCGTAACGTGATCCGGATTGACGAGGAACTGTGCAATGGCTGCGGCCAGTGCGTAACCGCCTGCGCCGAGGGTGCGATCGAGCTGATCGACGGTAAGGCTCGTCTGGTGAGCGAGGTCTACTGCGATGGACTGGGGGCTTGCCTGGGGCACTGCCCGCAGGGGGCGATCACCGTGGAGGAGCGGCCGGCCGAGGCGTTCGATGCCGAGGCGGTGAAAACCCGCCTGGCCTCGCGGGCCGCCGCTGTTGCGGCCCCAAAGGCCGAGCCTCGGGCAGGCGGGCATTTCCAGGGTTGCCCTGGCTCCCTGGCGCGTATGCTCCAGGCCAGGGACAACAAGCCGGATGAACCTTCGACGCGGCATGACGAGGCCTTCAAACAGCCCTCCCAGTTGCGTAACTGGCCGGTGCAGCTCAAGCTGGCCCCGCTCAGCGCGCCCTACTACCAGGGGGCGGACATTCTCCTGAGCGCCGACTGCGTGCCGTTCTCGTACGCCGATTTCCACGGCAGGTTCCTGGCTGGCAAGCTGGCCCTGGTGGGCTGCCCCAAGCTGGACGAGGTTCAGTCGTATGAGAACAAGCTTAGCCAGATCCTGGCCGGCAACGCGGTCCGCTCGCTCGAGGTGGTTTACATGGAGGTCCCATGCTGCACGGGGCTGGCATTCATGGCGCGTCGGGCGATACAGGCGGCAGGCAGGGATATCCCTCTTCGCCTGACCCGGATCGGTATCCAGGGTGAGATTCTCGAAAGCGTGGACCAGCCGAAAGTGGCCCTTTGAGCGGGTCTCTGGCAGGAGAGGGAAGGATGCCGGGAGCGAAAGAGCGTGAGTTCGAGACCCTGAAAAAGTTCGTGGAAGTCTACTGCGAGAACCATCACAGCCGGGCCGAGGGGGAATCGACATGTGGCGAATGCGAGGAACTGCTGGAATACGCGCGCGGGAGGCTGGAGAAATGCCCCTACGACCCAAAGCCCAAGTGCAAGGACTGTCCGACTCACTGCTACCGTCCCAAGTACAGGCAGCGGGTGCGCGAGGTGATGAAATTCAGCGGAATGTATTTTATCAAGCGGGGACGTGTGGACTGGCTGGTTAAATATTTTATGCGCTGAAAGAATTTGATTCAAAATGCATCGTAGCACGGGCTAATTGAGAATGAGTATCTGTATTGGCAACATTTTTGAAGTCTTCTGTCGGTTATCCCGGTGCAGTCAGCCGGTCTGAATAGCTGGAGGCAAACCAAGATGAGCACTGAGCCAATCACACTCGATCCGCGTGGCAGTTATGCCGAGAAATGGGGCTGGAACGACCCCGAGCAGTACGTGTTCAAGCCCAAGCGCGGCCTCAGCCGTGAGGTGGTAGAGGAAATCTCGTTCATGAAATCCGAGCCGGAGTGGATGCGCTCGTTCCGTCTCAAGGCTCTGGAGCGCTTTGTCACTAAGCCGATGCCCACCTGGGGCGCGGACCTCAGCGGGATCGATTTCCAGAACATTTTCTATTTCCTGCGCGCCACAGACAAGCCGGGCCGCTCCTGGGAGGAGGTCCCGGATGCGATCAAGCGCACGTTCGACCGTCTGGGCATCCCCGAGGCCGAGCGCAAGCACCTGGCCGGAGTGAGCGCCCAATACGAGTCCGAGGTGGTCTACCATCGCATGCAGGAGGGACTTGAGAAAAAAGGCGTCCTGTTCAGCGACATGGACACCGCGCTCAGGAAATATCCGGAGATCGTGAAGAAGTATTTCGCCACCGTTATCCCCATGGGGGACAACAAGCTGGCTGCGCTCAACAGCGCGGTATGGTCAGGGGGCTCGTTCATTTACGTACCGCCCGGAGTGCGGGTGGATGTGCCGCTTCAGGCCTATTTCCGGATCAACGCCGAGAACATGGGCCAGTTCGAGCGCACACTGATAATCGCGGATGAGGGCTCCTACGTGCATTACGTAGAGGGCTGCACCGCCCCGGTCTACAGCGGTGAATCGCTGCACTCGGCCGTGGTCGAGCTGATCGCCATGCCGCACGCGCGTATCCGCTACACCACGATCCAGAACTGGTCGAACAATGTCTACAACCTGGTGACCAAGCGGGCCGTGGCCGAGGAGGGTGCGGTGGTGGAGTGGGTGGACGGCAACCTGGGCTCCAAGGTGACCATGAAATACCCCTCGGTGATCCTCAAGGGCCGCAAGGCCCACGGCGAAGTGCTATCGCTGGCTTTCGCCGGGGCCGGGCAGCAGCAGGACACCGGGGCCAAGATGATCCATCTGGCGCCGGAGACCAGCTCGCTGATCGTCTCCAAGTCGATCTCCAAGGATGGCGGCCGGACAAGCTACCGCGGGCTGGTCAAGGTAGAGAAAGGCGCACGCGGGGTGAAAAGCAACGTGCGCTGCGACGCGCTCCTTATCGACGACCACTCGCGCTCGGACACCTATCCCTACATGAATATCAACGAGGAAGAGGTGGAGATCGGGCACGAGGCCACGGTGGCCAGGATCGGGGATGAGCAGTTGTTCTACCTGATGAGCCGCGGCCTGAGCGAGGAGGAGGCAGGGGCGATGATCGTGCGCGGGTTCATCGAGCCGATCACCAAACAGTTGCCGATGGAGTACGCGGTCGAGCTGAACCGTCTGATCGAGCTACAGATGGAAGGCTCTGTGGGATAATACGATTGGCGCAACACCTAAACCATTGAATGAAGTGGGATGTGACCATGACAACTACCGTTCTGATGGACGATAAACTGGAGGCCCTGGCGCGCAGCGGCCCGGAATGGCTGGCCGATATCCGCCGCCAGGCCTGGGAGCGCTATCAGAGGCTGGAGCTGCCCGACAGTCGCTCCGAATTCTGGCGCTACACCGACCTGAAACTGATCGACCCCGGAGAGTTCCAGTCGGCGGAACTCGAACCGGTGGCGCCGGTCGGCGCCATGCCCGAGAAAGCCCAGACGGCCCTGGCCCTGGCCGGGACCGATTCCGCCGGGCGGATAGTGCACGTGGACGGGCGGAATCTCCATTCCGAGCTTTCGGATCAGGCACGCAACGCCGGTGTGATCCTCACCGATATCGAAACCGCTGCGCGTGAGCACGAGGCCCTTCTGCGGCCGCGCCTGGGCCGTCTGATTGGCGCGTCCGACCTGTTCACGAGCTGGAGCCTGGCGCTGCACCGCGGCGGCACGTTCCTGTATGTGCCGCCCGAGGTGGAACTGAGCATGCCCCTGCAGTCGCTGCACTGGCTGAGCACTCCTGGCGTGGCGCATCAGCCGCGTACTGTGGTGATCGTGGACCGCGGGGCGAAAGTGGTGTTCAACGACATCTACGCCTCCGACCCGCTGGAATCGCCCACCCTGGTCAACCCGGTGACCGAGCTGTATGCCGGGGCCGGCTCCCGGGTAGGCTGGGTCACCTGGCAGGACTGGGGTGCAGGCGTCCGCCAGGTGGCGCAGGTCAAGGCGCGCCTGGCCGAGCGGGCCGCGCTCAACACGCTGTTGGTCACCCTGGGCGCCGATTACTCGCGCACCTGGAAAGAATGCCAACTGGCCGGCGAGGGCGCCGAGAGTATCATGCTGGGCCTTTATTTCCCTCACCGGGACCAGAGGTTCGAGCACTGGACCGTGCAGGACCATGCCGCGCCGCACACGAAGAGTGACCTTCTGTACAAGGGCGCTCTGTCCGACAGCGGCCGGGCGGTCTACTACGGCACGATCAAGGTGCGGCCCCAGGCCCATGCCACGGACGCCTATCAGGCCAACCGCAACCTGACCCTGAGTCCCAGCGCCAAGGCCGACACCAACCCACAGCTTGAGATCGAGACTAATGACGTGCGCTGCACGCATGGGGCCACGGTGGGCAAGGTCGACCCGGAGCAGGTGTTCTATCTGACCTCGCGCGGCATCCCGCGCGCCGAAGCCGAGCGGCTCCTGGTGTTCGGGTTCTTCAACGAGGTGTTGGAACGGGTCAAGTGGTCGGGCATGCACGAGCTTCTGGCCGGGGCGATCCAGGCCAAGCTGGAGGTGGGGAAATGAACTGGGTGCGGGCCGCGTCGCTGGATGAGTTGGC
>CAYLSM010000102.1:0-15088 GCA_964386505.1 uncultured Gemmatimonadales bacterium | reverse complement strand
TCACCGTATCGTCCACCTTGGCGATGCTGGGCAGCACGCTCACCAGACGGCTGACATCCCCGGCCGTGCCCGAGGCGCGGCGCACCTCCTCGTGCGAGAACCCCACCGTGCTGACCGGCTCCTGCTCCGACTGGTAGAAATAGCTCCCGCTCACCGTGATGCTGTCCATCTCGAACACCATCTGGGTCAGGGCGCAGTTCACCGCGGCGTCACGGCCCGAGCGCACCACCACGTCCGGGATCAGCGAGGGCTTGTACCCGGTCAGGCTGACCCGCAGCACGTAGATGCCCACCGGCACTTCGTCGATTGCGAACGAGCCGTCCTCAGCCGAGGTGACCCCGATATGCGTGCCCATCACCTCCACACTCGCCCCGGCCAGGGTCGCACCGCTCTGGGCGTCCAGCACCGCGCCCTTGATCGTGCTGGAGGGAGTCTTGTCGGCGCGGTACTCGTTGCGGGCCACCGGCTTATCCGAGGGCACCACTGCCAGTTGCCCGTCTTTCGTGATCACCAGCCCTGTGCCCGTAGCCTTGAACAGGCTGAACAGCACTCTGAGCAGCGGGGCGTTCGCCAGCTTGAGGCTCACTTTCTTGTCGCTCAGGATACGGTCCTGGTTAAAGTTCAGCCGGACCTTGCCCTTCTCGGCCACCGTTTTCAGCGCGTCCTCGTAGCGGACATCTTTCAACTCGATTGTGACCGGATTGAACAGCGACTCCGGAACACGGCCCCGGTAGCGCTCCACCTCCGCGGACAGGCTGTCGCTCTGGGCCAGAAGGGAATGACAGGCAATACATATGAAAATTTGAATAAGAATGAATATCTTTCGCTGCATAAAACACATATTATCTCCAGGAATTAGTCTTTTTCAATACTTGAAATCACACCCATCAAGGTTTCTCTGCCGTCCTCGCGCTCAGCACCACCGTATCCGCTTTCTGCTCGCATTTCAGCTCTGTCAGAAGGGCCAGCAGTTCCAGCGTGCTCTCCAGCGGCTGGTTGTCCAACTGCATGGTCAGGCGCTCATTCAGACGGGCCGAGTCGGCCAGGACAAAACTAACCCCGTACCAGCGCTCCAGGCAGGCCAGCACCTCGGACAGAGGCGCGCCCTCGAAATCCGCCTTCCGCCTGAGCCAGCCCACTTGCCGCTCGATATCCGACTCGACCGGCGGGCTGATTCCGTCCCCGCGCTGCATGCAGCTCAACTGGCCGCCGTGCACCACGACCTTGCCGTCCCTCCACAGACGGTCATGGCTGAAAGCGACCGTCCCCTCCAGCACCGCCACCTGCACCGCCGGGTCCTGCGGCCAGGCCCGCACATCGAATTTGGTGCCCAGCACCCGGACTTTCGCCCCGCCGGCCCGCACTTCGAATGGGTGCTCCTTGTCCGGGGCGACCTCGAAATAGCCCTCGCCCTCCAGTTCGACCCGGCGTTCACCCCCGCCGAAACTCTCCGGGTAGCGCAAGCGGCTCCCGGCTTCCAGCGTGACCCGGCTGCCGTCGGCCAGGATCACTGTCTCCATCCGGCCCATCTCGACCCGGATTTCCTTCAGCTCAGCCGCTGTGTAGCCCGGCCCGAGGTTTACCATCAGACGGCTGCCCCAGTAGGGCAGAAGGGCCAGCAGCGCCACGGCTGCCGCGATCCGCAGCCAGCGGACAGTCGTGCTCCTGCCGGTGAACCAGCCCGCGAAAGCGGTGGTTTGGAGCGGCCGGACATTGTCCGCTGCGCTTTCGGACAGCACCGGCTTGTCGAGTCCGGCTTTCTGCGCCACCGCGTTCCAGGCTTTCTCCAGGTCCGGTGACTGCAGTTCCGGGGAGGGCATCGCCCAGACTGCGGCCAGCCGTTCCAGAAGCGCGCGGTTCTGATCGCCTGCGGAGAGCCAGGCCTCGACCCGGTCGGCCTCGGCCGGGTCGCACTCTCCTTGCAGATAGCGCAGCAGAAGCTCGTTCTCGACTTGCTCTTTCATCCTCCGCCCCTTCGCGGCAAAACGGTTGCAGGGCCCGGAGCCATCCCTGGCTCTCTGGAGATACTGACAGCCCTGTGTCATCAAAGGGTGACAAGACGGTGAAAAAAAATCACAGTCCCGCGCCAAAAAGCTGTTTTCCGGACCGGATCACTGGCCCGGCATGCATTTGAGAAGCGCCTTGAGCGCGCGTGAAAGCTGGGTCTTGACCGTGTTGACCGAAACGCCCTGCAGCTCGGCGATCTCGGCGTACGAGAGGCCATCCTGCTTGCGGAGCAGGAACACCTCGCGGCAGGCCGGGGGCAGTTCCTCCACGGCCAGATTGACCGCCCGCTCGAAATCACGGGCATCCAGTATCTGCTCGGGGTTCGGCTCCGGAGGCGCTGTCTGCTGGATCTCGTCGCGGCGGCTATCGCGGACCTGCAGGTGCTGGAGATGGTTGAAACAGCCGTTGCGCACCGCGGTGTAGAGGTAGGAGCGCAGGCTGGTGTGAATCGCCAGGCCAGCCCGGCCGGCCCAGAGCCGTACAAACACGTCCTGGACAATGTCCTCGGCGGTCTGGGGGTCACGCACCAGACGGCCCGCGTACTGGTAAAGGCGCCCGTAACAGCTCCGGAACAGGGCCTCGAAAGCCTGCCTCTCCCCGGCCTGGATGCCGGCGGCCCATTGCGCCTCGGTAAGCGCATCCGGCGTTGGTACGTATGGTTTGCCCGGGAGTGTCATAGAATGCTGTGGCGCCTGACGCGGTGGAATTTGTTACTCAGCCGGGGGACGGCCGGTGCTGAATCGGGTTTATTGAGTGAACAATATATTATTACAATGGCGGATAAGATTCAACCATCTGAAAAAACGCCTCGATTTTTCTATATAAAAACTCATTTCTTTCTTCCGGCGGCGTGCCCGTGCCACTGTCCGCCTGGAAAACGGGAAAAATTCTTTGACCGGTTTATTATACTTACATTGTAAAGAGAAAAACTGGAACCACACGTTTCGAATCGTGTATTCTTGAATGAGTGTTGATTTTTATTCCGGCGCCCGCCTTAGGTTGCCCGGTCGGCAAAGCCGCATTGCGCCTGCGGTGCCAGCCGGAACGGCGCAACCACCTCCCAAGTCCCGGGCCGGGCAAAAATGTCGAGGCGGCACCCCGAGCCAGGCACACCGACCAGAACGAGCTCTCCAAGAACAGGACCGGCGGTTACGCCTCTTTGCGTCCCCCAGTAACCATCTTTCACCGTCTTACGCGAGGGATGATCCCCATGCTGCGTGGAATCCTGATGCTCCTGCTGACAGCGTTCGCCGTCCCGGCTTTCGCTGCCGGCACCGGCACGGTCCGCGGGACCGTGCTGTCGGAAACAGGTCAACCTCTCAAAGGTGCGCAGGTGACCATCCGCGGCACCAAGCTGGGCTCGGTCACCCTGAGTGACGGCAAGTACGAAATCCAGAAAGTTCCCACGGGTTATTGCCAGGTGATCGCCTGGATGACCGGGTACGAGACCCGTACCGAGCGCGTCTTCGTCCCCGAAAGCCAGAGTGTCACGGTCCGCTTCGAACTCAAGGAATCCATTATCCCGCTGCCCGCGGTGGAGGTGAGAGATTCCGTGCCCCGGGTCTCGGTGACCGCCACCATCGTGCCGATGGACATCAAGGTGGTGCCCTCGGCGGTGGAGATAATCAGCGAAGAGACGATCCAGGACATGGGCGCCCTGACCATAGCCGACGCCCTGATGGATGCTCAGAGCCTCTACATGCAGGGAGATGAGGAACGCTCGCTTTCGGCCAGCCTGCGCGGGCTGCGCACCAACCAGACCCTGATCCTGATCAACGGCCGCCGCGTGGCCGCCGGCCTGCGCGAGAATGTCAACCTGGATGACCTTCCCACTGCCATGATCCAGCGCATCGAGATAGTCCGCGGCCCCAGCAGCGCGCTCTACGGCTCGGACGCCATCGGCGGCGTGATCAACATCATCACCAAGAAACCGCCCGAGGACATGGTGGCCGGGGTTTCGGTCCGCTACGGCCAGAGCGAGGACGGCGAGGACCAGAACCCGTTCATCAAGGGCTACATGGCCGAGCGGGTGGGCCAGCTCGCCTATTCCCTGTTCGCCTGCCTGGACCACGAGGGCCAGTACGACCGCTACAAGCAAACGCCCTGGACCGACGGGGACCGTAAAAACCTGCGCTCAGGCGGGATAGACCTTTCGTGCGACTTGACCGGCCGCCAGCTCATCCAGGGCGGTTTCGAAAAGTCACTGGTCAAACGCCGCGGCATCCGGCCATACGACTGGGGCGACGGCAAGCGCATGACAGATGACAACCGCCAATCATTCTACCTGGAATACAATTATGTCATACCCGAGCGCACCGAGTTCGTCGTGCGGGGCAACTACTACCAGTTCGACACCGACATCAGCATCGTGCCGGAAATATACGGTGACGCCACCAATCCCTACACCGGCAGCGATGAGGACTACCACCTGGAACAGCGGCTCAAGCAGGTCGAGACCCGTCTGACCCAGCACCTGCCCGCCGGTAACAGCCTTTCTGTCGGCGCCGAGGCCCGCTGGGAGCAGCGTAACGACAACGACACCTACTACGATGTGCGCAACAACGCCGCCTTCATCCAGGACATTTTCCAGCCCCACGCGCGGTTCCTGACCGTCCTGGGCGCCCGAGTGGATGACCACTCGCAGTTCGGCACCACGTTCAGCCCCAAGGCATCTTTCACGCTCACCCTGCTCGAACCGCTGCGGCTCAAGGGCAGCTACGGCCGCGGCGTGCGCGCCCCCAGCATCTATGAACTGTACATCGAGAACCCGAGCAAGGAAAGCCTGGTCCTGCCCAATATCGACCTCAAGGCCGAAAAATCGAATTCCTGGGAAATCGGCCTGGAGGGTGAGTACTGGAAACTGAAAGGGGATGTGCGCTATTTCCGCAACGACCTGACCGATATGATCAACCCGGTGCAGACCGGTTTCGACACCCTCAGCATGAAATCAGTCAGCCCCAACGCGCCCGCCTGGGTGCGCCCGGTGCTCCAGTACAGAAACGTGGAAAGGGCTCTGAGCCACGGCATCGAGATGAGCGTCAACGCCCGATTGACCGAAAAGCTCGTGTTCAGCGATGACGCAACCATTATGCAGACCAAAGACAAGGACACCGACAAGCGTCTGCTGAACAAGCCCGACATGCTCAACACGGCCGAGCTGCGCTGGGAGGACTCCCAGCGCAGGTTCAAGGCTGGTGTGCGCCTGGCGTCGGTGGGCACACGCATAATCTCGGACACCTACCGTGCGGACGGCTACTCGCTGGTGCACCTGTTCGCCTCCAAACGTTTCAGCGAAGCGTTCGAGATATACGGCGGAGTGAACAACCTGCTGAACAACGATCCCAACATCTACGGTTTCTCCGAGGGTGCAGGAACGCCTGGCACCTACTTTTTCCTCGGTTTCACCCTGGAAACCTGGGACCATAACAGGCAGTATTGAGCCTGAAAATCCTATTTTGGAGAAGGAGGCGCACTTTGAGATACAGCCTCGTTTTCCTGGTCTTAACCGTGTTCGCGATCCTGCTTGCCTGTAGCGGCGGCCGCAGCGACCCGCTCGCCAGTGACGCCGAGGACAGGCTCGATCCGCCCGGTATTGCCACTCTGCCGAACACGCCGCCCGGGGCGGGTGACCTGCGTCAGGCTTTCGACCAGATCAGCAAGGAGGCCTTCGGCGCCGCCTGGAAAGCGTCCAATGCCCTGGTCATGACCCAGGACCTGAAACTGGACCGGATGCGGGTCATGGGGAACTACTCCGGTTATGCGGTGGCCTCCGGCGGGGCGGTCTACATGCAGGACAGCCTTATCAACGACTATAACCTGACACTCAGCTTCGTCTCGTACTCGTCCAGTGGGCTTCTGCTGCTGAATGGCGCACTCACGGTACACTCGCGCATGACACAGCAGCTGACAGGCGGCTGGAGATATGGCCATATGGAGTTGGACGGCACCGTGAGCTACAAGGGCGACTGGAAAGGCCAGCTCGAATACATCGATTTCAGACTCCCGGTCAAGCCCAACGGCGAGATGGTCTCCTCGATGTCGGTGTTCCAGACCTTGGATACGGTGCCATCGAGTTTCTATCCAAAAGGCAAGGTGGTGTTCACCTCGGAAAAGGGAGAGTTTGAGTTCACGCCGTATTATTGAGTCAGCGGGCGGGGGTTCTTGGCAAGGGTTGATTCCTGATTCCTTTCCGGAGCGCGGCAATGCTAAAAACATTGCGCAACCTGACTTTGCTCTGCTCTGTTCTGGCCGGTCTGGCAGTATGCAGTTCGGGCAACTCGGATATCACGAGTGCCGGCGATGCCGGCGGGATCAGGGCCTGGAAAGGCGAAACCCAGAATGTGTGTGTCCAGCATCCAGTCGACACGCAGGGTGCAATCCAGCCGGCCGCCGGCCTCGGTATAAATGTCCGGACTCAACCCGTTGAAATGCAGGCGCCGGGCATTGTGATACTCAGCTCCGATTCGCAGGCGTTCAGTTTCATACCATATTATATTGCTCCAAGGCTTTAATATTAATCCACCGGGATTTTCCTCGCTCGGAAGGGAAACTGAAAATGAAAATCTCAGCTGTCCGGTCATTCACGTTCAGTATCCTGATTCTGACCCTGGTCGCCTGTGGAGGCAACGGCGGCGACCCGACCTCGACCGAGCAGGGCACCACCGAATACGGCGGCCGTCTGACCATGGGCAAGGAACGCGCCAACACAAAAGTGTCGGAGAGCAACAAACTGCAAATCTGCCAGACGCTTAACAGCGAGGTCTACGGGGTTTTCGTCCGCGCCCTGGCTGGAATAGGCACCACCCCGCAGGTCACGGACAGCCTGAGGACAGTGCGTATCAGCGGCAAGTATGCAGGCTACATCGAGGCCAGGGGTACAAAAACCTTGCGTTCCGACAACGAAACCGTGGATTTTTCATTCAAGATGACTTTTTATGATTTCTCCGACTCCGGCTTCGTTTTCATGGGCGGCGAAATCGGCTGTGACGGTTATATTAGGTCCGGAGGACCGACGGACCAAGATATCTGGCTGATCCTCACCGACGGCCTGGCGTTCGCCGGTAACTACAGCGGAGAGATTGTCTACCACAGCCAGAAGATGCCCATAAATCCCTGCGGCAGACTGATCAGCGCCCTGGCCGGACCGCAATATCTGATCTGTTACAGGGACTCGGGCAGCATCTCCCTGATCAGTGGGGATACCAGGATTAATTTCAGGCCCTATTTCACGATAGCCGAGGTCGACCCCGATTCCCTGAAATGCGGCTGCCAGTAGACTGACGGCTGGACTCGCAGAGTCGGCAGCTGATGACATAGATTGCCCGGAGGCGTGTATGAAGAGAACAATCCTTTCAGCAGCGGCATTTATTCTGACCCTTTTCCTTGTCGGCTGCGGCAGCGGCCGCAGTGACCCCACCTCCGGCAATGAGAATCTCACCAGCTACGGCGGACTCCTGACCCTGGGCTCGGGCCGTGCGAACACTCCGGTCTCGACTGCCAACCAGTGGCCGGTGGCCCAGATACTCAATTCCGAGCTCTATGGACTCTGCAAGCGCGCTCTGGCCGGGATCGCCAGCTCGCCGCAGACTGTCGAGGACACCCTGATCATAACCCGGATAAGCGGCCGCTATTCAGGTTATGCCGAGATTCTGGGGAACAGGAAGTTACGGACCTCGAACCCTGAATATGTCGACTACTCTTTCAGCATGACCCTCTACGATTTCTCCGACTCCGGTTTCGTTTTCATGGGCGGCGTGCCGATGGCGAGCGGCTATATCCAAAACCAGGGCGGAATACTAACCAAGTATTATGTTTACATGAAAGGCGGCTTGGCATTCGCCGGCAATTACGCCGGGGCGGTGGAGTACAACACCATGCGCTTGGCCATCGATTCGAACAACCTGATCACCAGTGTCTACGCCTCGATTCCCGAGCTGCGTTACTATAAATCGGAGGGAAGCCAGACCTTTAAATACGGAGGCGTGCAGGTAGCACGGTTCAACCCCTATTACCGCATGGATATCGGCGGTTGAGCCGCTCCCCCCCCCGGAGAGCCTGATATTACTTGAAAACGGGAAGCAAAATCTGCATTTTTAAGTCCATATCGGTTGACATGGGGCCGGAGAAAGGCCGCTCCCTCCCCGTCGCTCATTATGCTTCGGAGACCTGGATGAGAAAGAAACTGACCTTTTTGAGCGTGACGGTATTGTCCCTGTTCCTGGCTGCCTGCGGCGGCGGCGACAACCCCAGCTCACCGGTAGAAGAGAGCAACCTGGACGGAAGCCTGACCATGGGCGACAGCCGCTCCAACCAGACAGTCACCGACCTGAACCGGAACAGCGCCTGCCAGGATATCTTTACCATTGTCTACCGGTCCTATACCAAGGCCGCGCAGGACTTGATGGTCGACGCCGAGTACGGCACCAAGGTCGTGCGCGTGAGCGGCACTACCTACGGCTATGCTGTCACTGAGGGCTTCACCGAGCTTTCCGGCAATACGATTGACGGGGTGACGTTCAAATTCGAGATGGCCTACAACGACTACACGGATGACGGGCACCTGTACCTGGGCGGCAAACTCAAGTTCGACGGGAGCATGAAAAAAAGCGGCGATTACTGGATTCCGACGAAGATATATGTCAGTCAGTCGGCCGCTTTCGCCGGGGACTACAAGGGCACGATCCTGTTCAACGGCCTCCGGTTGCCGGTGGACTCGCTCGGGCGCCAGATAGACGTGACCGAAGATGACGCGGTCCTGCGCCATTACCCGGTCGACGGGAGCGTAAAAATCCAGTCCGGCTCGAACACCATCCTCTACAACCCGTTCTACCGTTCCGACCGGCCCACCGACAACGAGGAGCCATCGCTGCTGTTCGAGCGGATCAGGTAGATTCGATTTACAGATTTGCATCAAAAAAGCCCGGAGCGCGGCGTAAAACCAGGCGCTCCGGGCTTTTTATCCCTCCTCGCCGGATCAGTATCGGAAACATGCATCCGGCGCGCGCAGGTGGCTACAGGCGCCGCCCGACTGGAGAATACACTCAACCGTCCGGCGGCCCAAGCACCACTGTGCGCAGGCTGCGGGCCTTGACAATCGCGTACACCTCCACGCCCGGGGCCAGCTCCAGCTCGCGCACAGCCGCTCGGGTGACCTCCACTGCGATCGGTGTGCCCACGTCCACTGTCACCACTGTCGTATGCTCCAGGCAGCGCACCGCACTCACCCGTCCCGGCCAGACATTGCGGCTGCTGAGCGCGGGAGGGCGGCTGCGTGCCAGGATCACCTCATCCGCGCGCAGGCTGACATAGCAGCGCGCGCCAGGCGCGCCGTGGTCCAGGGCCACATGCAGACTTAAATCTCCGGCGCGGACCGTGCGGCAGTCCGCCCCTGGAGCGGCGCTCTCAAGAGTGCCAGGGATGACAGTCTCCAACTGCTCCAGCCCCACCACTTTCTCCGCCGCGGCGATCACCGCCTGCGGCTCGCCCTGGGCCGCCACGCGTGCACTCTTCCTGCCGTCCGCGCTGTTTTCCACCTCCAGCAGGGCCACCGAGTCGGCCAGACAGAATATGTCCGTGAAACGGTGACTGACCAGAATCATCGGGATCGCCAGTTCCTGCTTGAGCCTCAACAGGTAGGCCAGCACCCGGTCGCGCAGGGACATGTCCAGGCCGGTGAGCGGCTCGTCCAGAAGAAGCAGCACCGGGCTCGCCAGCAGCGCCCGTCCGAGGGCCACACGCCGCGCCTCGCCCCCGGAAAGCCCGGCCGTGCCGCGCTCCAGCAGCGGCCCCAGGTCGAGCAGCTCGCAGATTTCCTCCGGCTCCAGGCGGCGCTGTCCCGGGGGCACGCGGTGGTAACCGAACAGGAGGTTGTCGCGCACGTTCAGGTTCGGAAAGAGCAGGTTCTCCTGGAACACCACACCCAGGCGGCGGCGCTCGGCCGGTATGTTGATTCCCTGGGCGGAGTCGAAAAACACCGGCCCGTCCGCCAGAGCGATCCGTCCCGCAGACGGGCGCAGAAGTCCGGCCAGGGCCTCCAGCAGCGTGGTCTTGCCGCTGCCCGAGGGGCCGATCAGCCCGGTGACCGTGGCGCGGCTGGACAGGGTGGCCTCCAGGCTGTAGGCCCCGCGTCTGAGGCTCGCCCGCAGCTCTATCATTCCTGCCTCCCGCGCTCGATACGGTAGCGGGCCGCAGCCGAGCGGCCGATCAGGTACTCGCTCGCCGCCAGGGCCAGGGCGCTCAAGGTGACCGAGATCAGGGCCAGGCGAAGGACCTCCCAGTCCTGGCCCGGGGTCTGGTAGTGGCGGAAAATTTCGAGGGCGATCGTGCGGTTGCCGCTCGTTCCGGCCGAGATCATTGCCGTGGCCCCGAACTCGCCCAGGGCCCGGGCGAAGCAGAGCACCAGACCGGCTGCGATCCCGGGCCAGGCCAGCGGCAGGGTGACCGTGAAGAAAGTGTGCAGGGGTGTGCAGCCCAGGGTGCGCGCGGCCTGTTCCAGGCGCGGGTCCACGCTCTCGATGGCGTGGCGCGCCGTGCGCACCAGCAGCGGCAGGCCCATCACCGCCGCGGCCACGGCCATTCCGCCCCAGGTGAACACCAGCCGCACGCCCAGCGCATCCAGCAAACGGCCCAGCGGGCTGTGCACGCCGAACAGCATCAGAAGCGCATAGCCGGTCACTACCGGAGGCAGCACCAGGGGCAGGAAAATAGCTGTTTCCAGCATGCTCTTGCCCCGGAAACTGCTCCGGCTGAGGAGCCAGGCCAGGGCCACCCCCGGAACGACAGCCAGAGCCGTGGCTCCCGCGCCCATCAGCAGTGACAGCCCCACCGCCTGCCATTCCGTTTCCTGGATTCCCAGCATTCAATCTCCCCGGGCAAAGCTCATGGCAGTGAAAAACCGCAGCCGGTCAGAATGTCCCGGAACTCAGCGCCCTGCATGAATTCGAGCAGACGGGTCGCCTGGGCGGCGTGGGGGCTCGTGGTCACCACCGCGGCGTAGTAGTCCACCGGATCGTGGGACTGTTCCGAGAAAGTGAACGCCAGGCGCACGCGGCTGCTCGCCCGGGCGTCAGTGGCGTAGACTATTCCGGCATCCACCGCCCCCTGCTCGACCAGGGTCAACGCCGCGCGCACGTCCTGGCTCAGCACCAGATGCTCCCCGGCCTGAAGTGAATCCCAGACTCCAAGGTTCTGCAGGGCCTGGCGCGCGTAGATACCGGCCGGCACGTGCTCCGGGTCGCCCAGGGCCACTTTCCCGAGGGCCGGCAGCTCCGCCGCCGAGGCGGGCGCAGCTTTCGCAGCCTCCGGCACCACGCAGACCAGCGTGTTCAGCGCCAGACGCACACCGGCGCTCGAATCCACCCGGCCGTTCTGCACCAGGAATTGCAACCATTTGTAGTTGGCCGAAACGAACAGGTCGAACGGGGCGTCCCCGGCCACCTTGCGCGCCAGGGCCCCGCTCGAGCCGAATTCGCACTCCACCCGCACCCCGGTCCTGGCCGCAAAGGCCTTGCCCGCCGCCTCCATTACATCGGTCAGACTGGCCGCGCAGGCCACGTTGAGCCGCAGGGGCTCTTTCTTCCCGCCGCCGCAGCCGGCCGCGGACAGCGCCACCACAGCCGCCAGGGCCAGGGTGAACACCCGCCCGGCACACTCATTCCGCATCGCCCGCTCCTGTCCAAGAGACAGCTTTCCGGTTCAGTCCGGGGGACCTTCTTATATGTAGCATTATACCATCAGCCCGCGCCGGATTCCAGTCCAATGCGGGCAGGCGGCGGGTCGACAGAACGCCGGAGGGTGGGACTTCCGTTATTGTGGGAGGTGGAAAACGGGCTGAAGCTCAGATATTCTCGGCCGGGCGGCTGTAAAGCGGCTCCACGTTGATCAGCACACGGGCCTTGGGGAAACCACCCCGCACGCTTTCGGTTATCGACTGGCGGCATTGCTCGATCTGAGGCTCGGTGGGACGGCCGTTCAGGGTGATATCAAGGATGACCGTGAAATGCTCCTCGCCGCCCACGATCCGCAGGTCGTGGAAAGTGCCGCAGTAAGGGCAGCTCTCCACCGCCTGGCCCACCAGGGCCTGCACCTCGTCGTAATGCGGGTGGTTGAAATCGATCGGGTCCACGTGGACCACGGCGTGGCCGGGGAAACGCCGGGCGATGTTCTCCTCGATACGCTCGCTGGTGTCGTGCAGTTCGAGGGGGCTGCGGTCGCCCGGCACCTCGATGTGCACCGAGATCACGTGGGTCAGTCCGTAGCGGTGGACTATGATATCGTGCACACCCCGCACGCCCTCGCCCGCGGCCGCGATCCGGCCTATCTCGCGGTAGACCTCGTCCGGGGCGGGCTCGCCCAGCAGGGGACCCACGCTCTGGCGGATAATGGCCCAGGCCGCCCAGCCGATGAATATGCTCACCCCCAGGCCCATCACGCCATCCAGCCACGGCAGGCCCAGGCGCCCCCCGAAAAACGCCACAATCACCAGCGAGGTGGCGAACACGTCGCTGCGGTGGTGCCAGGCATCCGCCACCAGGGCGTCCGAGCCGATCAGCTTCCCCAGATCCATGGAAAAGCGCGACAGCCACTCCTTGACCAACACCGAGAGCGCCACCACCACTATCACCCAGAGCGCGGCCTCCACCGGCTGCGGATGCAGAATCCGCTCCACCGCAGCGCGGCCGCTTTCGAACGACACCAAGGCCAGGAGCACCGCTATGGCCAGCCCGGCCACGCTGTCGATCCGCCCGTGGCCGAACGGGTGCTCGCGGTCTGCCGGCTGACGGGCCAGCCAGAAACCCAGCACCACCACGGCCGAGGTGACCGAGTCGGCCAGAGTGTGGAAAGCATCCGCCAGAAGGGCCAGGCTGCCGGTCAGGAGGCCGAGCCAGATTTTCAGCCCGCCCAGCAGGGTGTTGACCGCGATGCTGACCCAGCCCTCGATCAGGCCCACCCGGCTGCGCGCTTCTATATTATGTGGATCGTCGTAGCCCGGCGCGAAACGCTCGGCAATCTTTTTCGACAGCTTCTTCACGCGGTCTCCGGATTCAACAGCAAGTGTAAGTTTGATAGAGTTTATTCAATCTGTGCTTTTTTGGCAAGGAAAACTTAACACATCAAATGGCTTGAACGTCAGATACACCTGTCAGTTGCGCCCAAAGTACACACCGAAAAAAAATCCCGGAGAACTGGTGTCCTCCGGGATTTCGTGTTCCTGGTGAAACAGCGTGCTATTTACCTTCCCGGCTGCGTTCCGGGTTGGGTTTCTGGCTCTCCAGCGCCCCCGGCGGGGCCTCCTGCAGAATGCGAGCCTGGATTGGAGTCAGGAATATCTTACCCGTGCTCGCCACCCGTCCCCAATCCACGTCCCCGCGGTGCACCCAGACCCGGTAGCGCATTGTCACCGGCACGCCGGGCTGGAACGTGAACGGCTCCAGCCCCGGCCAGGCCACGCCGGTGAAGCCGTAGTGGCGCAGGGTCCAGCCGTTCGGGTAGCCCGGATTGGCCGGGTCGGGGAAAATCGCCGCCCCCGAGGCTTTTTCGCTCTGGCCGAAACGGGCCGAGAAATCGGCCCACTGGAACGGCTGACGGTTGCTGTCCTCGGCCTGAAGGCCGCTGTCGGTGGTGATCACCGGGTCGGCGCAGGGGGCCATGCGCAGGCCGAACCCGCCGTAGCCCTTGTCCTCCTCCGGTGCGCCGATCTCCTTGACCGGCTGGTCCAGGGCGGTCCAGCGGAACTCGAAATCGATTATCCGTCCGAAATCACCGGCGCGGAACACGGTCAGGCGCACCTGCTCGTCCATCACGCGCTTCTCGCCGGCGTACCAGCCGTTCTGTGCACCGAACGAGGCAAAAGTCGGCCCGGCCTTGGGCGGCTCGAACCAGCTTTCGAACCGCTGCTGGATGCCGCGGATGTCCCAGAGCGAGAGCGTGTCCGGGCTGTCGCCCACCAGGATCTCGGGCCAGGTCCAGAAAACGCCCCGGTGGTGAGGGTGGTCCTCGGGGAAATCATCGGTCAGCACTTCCTTGTCCAGACCCCAGAGCGGGTGCACGTAGCAGGAGCGCGTGCGATCCTCGGCCACGCCCTCCTTGAGGTTCATCCCGTACACATAGGACAGGACCGGCTTGCCCTCCTGCAGTACGGTGAGGGTCTTCGCGCCGTCATCCTGGAAACTGAACAGCGGGGCCACCTCCTCGCGCGATTTGCGCCAGATGAAATACTTGGTGTTGCCCTTGCTGCCGGTGGCCGGGTCCCAGAGGAAAGTCACTTTCCAGCGCGTGGTGTCGCCGTGTTCCAGGCCCCAGCGGTCAAGGAACGGCTGGGCGTAGGCTTTCTTGCCGCGCTTGCAGTCGGGGGGGATCACCTCCCAGAGTGCCGAGCTGTCCATCATGCCGGCGGGAAGGGCCAGACTGATCTGCACGTCCTGGCCCTCGATTCCGGGCGGGAACGGGATTTCCAGCACCTCATCGCTGGTGCAGCCCAGGGCCAGGGCGACTGTCACGGCCAGCGCCGCGTAAAGCATCGCACGGATTCTCATGTTTGCCTCTCCCCACTGGATACCGAAATTACTGTCTCGGATTGAAGAAACCGTCTCAGACTTCTGCTATTGAACGTGTCGCCGGGTCGAAAGTCACACGGTGGCCGCTGTCTGCGGCGCGGTGGGCCATGATCGCGGCCAGGGCGTGGCTGAAACCGTGCTCAATCGTGGCATTGGGCGCCTGACGGCTGCGGAGGCAGCGCACCCAGTTGCGCATGTGGTCCAGGCCGCGCGGATCGGGAGTCAGGGCTGCCAGCACTGTCTTTCCCTCGCCCGCGTGCATGGCAGTGGCGCTGGCCGGGTACATGCGGTTGCCGGGCTCCAGACGGTCGGGCGGGACAGCGCCCTCGCTGGTGGGTGACCAGGCGGTGGTGTCCAGCACCCCGCCCGTGCCGTAGAACACGGCCTCGGCGCGCAGCGAGCTGTTGCCCAGACGGGTCTCGTAGTTGACCAGGAAACCTTTCGGGTACTTGAAACAGGCCTCCAGGGTGTCATAGTGCTCGCGCTCTTTCCAGACCAGCACCCCGCCCGTGGCAGTCACGCTCTCC
>CAYLSM010000101.1:0-15340 GCA_964386505.1 uncultured Gemmatimonadales bacterium | reverse complement strand
CCGGGCAAATGTCACCCTGTGCTGCTATGCGACGCGTGAAAAAGTGAAGGTCTTGCTCAGCCTCCTTTTTCAGGAAACTCTCGGGGATCAAAAGCGGAAAGTAGGCGTTCACATGCCCGGTTTCGCGGAACATCGCATCCAGGGTTTTCTGCATTTTTTCCCAGATAGCGAAACCGTAAGGGCGGATTACCATGCAGCCCTTGACCGGGGCATAGTCGGCCAGTTCGGCCTTGAGCACGATATCCTGATACCAGCGCGAATAGTCCTCACTGCGTGAAACAAGGTCCCTGGCCATTCAAACCCCGCGTCTTGGAAACTGAAGCTAAATGTTTGCTCTAATAAATGACATAAATTGCTATAATCTAAACGTCAAAGAAAGAGGTGTCAATGCTGCAACCGCGCGGAGTGAAGATCGGCGGTCGATGCGGGCCGGAAGTGAAGTGCATGCAAAAAGGGCCGGCCCGTTTCGGGTCGGCCCTTTCATCCGTTCGCAACTCCCCCCGGATGGTGGTTCAAGAGCGACTGCCTTTACGCTTTTCCTGTCCCCGCGGGTTCTCCCACTGCACGAGACGTTCGCGCTGCGCCTGGCTCAGTAGGGCCTCGAAAAGCTCCCGGTGTTTCTTGAAACTCTCGGCCAGCCTGGCCCGGGCCTCGGCCTGAGTCATGCCCCCCTGACGGGCTGAGACAAGGATTTCATCCATCTCCCTGAGCCGTGAATCGAATATCTTCCTGGCCTCTGCGCACTGCTGCTCATCCATCTGGATGAACTCGCACATCTGGCGGAAACTCTTTTCGGCTTCCTCCTGCCAGTGGTTCTTCTGCGGAGTTGCAGTCTCCTGCGCCTCACCGGCCCTGTTTTTCTCCAGATTGGCCGAACCGGCCTCTTTGGCCGAGACCGTATTCAGAGGCAGAATAAGCAGAGCCAGGCCGAGAATCAGAATAGCGGTTTTCATCTTTATACCCTTCTTTCCTTGAATCGGTTCACCTGCCGGGGCATCCCCCGGAGACAACGGAATTGAACAGCAACTGACCGGGCCTCGCCGACCACACCGTTGAACCGGATTCTTGTTTCGTTTGCCTTGTCGTGTTCAAGCTCCCACAGTCTCAGGCTTTCCAGGCCGGCAGCCGGGCCATGATCTCACGGGCCATCTGGTCCGCCGCGACCCGGTCGATACCCTGGGATTTGACCAGGTCATCGGCGATCAGGAGATGCACCTCCTCGTAGCATTTGGGGCTGCCGTCCGCATGCACGCACTCGTTACAGTACGGGTTGTTTATATCCCCGAAGGCGTGGTCCGAGGGCTTCAGAAAATCCATCCCGCAGGCGCAGCAGCTTGTGTAAGGTCCTTCCATTCAACACTCCTTTCCCTTTGGCTCGAGCCCCTGCAGAAAGAACTCGAGCAGTTCCTCGCCGTGCGTGGCGATTACCGATCCACCGGGCGCGAATTTGTCCCGGTTGGCCAGATAATAGTTCAGTGTACCGATCCAGCTATTGAGAAGAAGATGTGTTTTCACCGGACGGACTGTTCCACTGGCGACCTCACGCTGAATGGCCTCGTTCAGGTACCAGGAGACCCCCGACTGGATCAAGAATATGGCATTGCGGGCATCTCGCGGCAGCAGCGGACCCTCGATCACCAGACGGGCGTAGAAATCCTCGTAACGCTGGATGATGTTCAGGTGCGAGGCCAGAATTTCCCGCACCGAGCCGCCCCGGCGCGACAGCAGCTTGAACTCCCGCCCGATCTGCAGCCCGTACTCCGTGATCACCTCCACCAGCAGCTCATCCCGGGTCGGGAAATGCACGAATACCGTACCGTGCGCCACCCCAGCCTTGCGGGCGATGTCCATGGTCGTGGTCGAGGCGATGCCCCGGGCCGAAAACTCCTCCAAGGCGCTGCGCACCAGCAGTTCGCGTGTCTTTTCCTTTTGTTCTTTCCTTTTCACTCCGTCGGTCTCCATTTTGATGAGTTAATACTCACTGAGTCTTTACTCATTATAAAACCACAAAGAATTTCTGTCAAGTGTTTTTACGGGAAAATTATTGAGTTTTAAACGGGATTCTCCCGGGCCAATAAAAAACCCGGCCGAAGCCGGGTTAGTATGTTGCAGGAGAGGTCAATGCCCTCAGAGGACTTTCCCCTCGGCGTCCAGGATCGGCTTGAGCGCCGTAACCAGCTCATCGAACTGGTCCGGGGTCAGCGCCTGCTCCCCGTCCGAGAGCGCCTGCTCGGGTGCTGCGTGCACCTCGATGATCGCGCCATCCGCACCGCAGGCCGCGGCGGCCTTGGTCATCGGGGCCACCAGCTTGGGTATTCCCGTGCCGTGCGAGGGATCGACTATGATCGGCAGGTGGCTCAGGCCGCGGATCAGCGGCACCGCGGCCATGTCCAGGGTGTTGCGCGTGGCGGTCTCGAAAGTGCGGATGCCGCGCTCGCACAGGATCACGTTCTGGTTGCCCTGGCTGAGGATGTACTCGGCGCTCATCAGGAACTCGTTGATCGTGGCCGATATGCCGCGCTTGAGCAGCACGGGCTTGTCCATCAGCCCCACCTGCTTGAGCAGGGAAAAATTTTGCATGTTGCGCGCCCCGATCTGCAGGACATCGGTGTAACGCGCCACCAGGGGCAGGTCCTGGGATGAGAGCACCTCGGTCACGATTGGAAGGCCGGTCTTCTCGCGGGCCTCGGCCAGAAGCTCCAGGCCCTCCTCCTCCAGGCCCTGGAAAGCATAGGGCGAGGTGCGCGGCTTAAACGCCCCGCCGCGGAGCATACGCGCCCCGGCGGCCTTCACCCTCTTTGCGGTCTGGATTATCTGTTCACGGCTTTCCACGGAGCAGGGGCCGGCGATCAGCACGAACTGCTTGCCGCCGAACTCCACGTCCTTGCCCACCTTCACGATGCTCTTCTCGCTTTTCAGCTCGCTCGAGACCAGCTTATAGGGCTTGAGGATGGGAATTACCGACTCCACTCCGGGCACGGATTCGAGGGACTTCAGCCTGAACTTGCCCCGCTCGTCGCCGATCGCGCCGATAACCGTGCGCTCGGTCCCGTAGATCGGATGGACCTTGTAACCCAGCTCGCGGATACGGTCGAAGACATGATCGGTCTGCTTACGGGTGGCGTCCTTCTTCATTACGATAATCATAGAGTCACACCTGTCCTGAAGTTGGCCCCGCCCGCAGACGGGGCCGGGGTCGTTTACTGGGCCAGGACGCGCTCGGCGATCAGATCTCCCACCTGGCTCGTCGTGTAGCCCATCTTGCCGGCGGCCATGCTCTTGAGCTTGTTGGCGCAGGCCCACATAACGGCGCTCTCGATATCCTGGGCCACTTTCGCTTCGCCCAGGGAGTCCATCATCATCGCGCCCGAGCAGATCGAGGCGAGCGGGTTAATAACACCCTTGCCCGTGTACTTGGGAGCGCTGCCGCCGATCGGCTCGAACATCGAGACGCCGCCGGGGTTGATGTTGCCGCCCGCGGCTATGCCCATGCCGCCCTGGACCATGGCGCCCAGGTCGGTGATGATGTCGCCGAACAGGTTATCGACCACGATCACGTCGAACCATTCCGGGTTCTTCACCATCCACATCGTGGTGGCGTCCACGTGGGCGTACTCGCGCTTGATGTCCGGGTAATCCTTGGCGCCCACCTCGTGGAACGTGCGCTCCCAAAGGTCGGAAGCATAGGTGAGGACGTTGGTCTTGGCGCAGAGGGTGACCGTGTTTTTCTTGTTGCGTTTGCGGCAATAGTCGAAAGCGTAGCGCACGCAGCGTTCCACGCCCTTGCGTGTATTGATCGAGGTCTGTATCGCCACCTCGTCCGCTGTGCCCTTCTTCAGATTGCCGCCCGCCCCGACATAGAGACCCTCAGTGTTCTCGCGCACGACCACGAAATCGATGTCCTCAGGGCCCTTGCCCTTGACCGGGGTCTCAACTCCCGGATACAGCTTGACCGGGCGCAGGTTGATGTAGTGGTCGAGGCCGAAACGCATGGCCAGCAGGAGGCCTTTCTCCAGGATGCCGGGCTTGACATCCGGGTGCCCGATGGCGCCCAGCAGGATCGAGTCGAACTTGCGCAGCGTGTCGCAACCGTCCTCTGGCAGAACCACGCCGGTTTTCTTGTAAAACTCGCCGCCCCAGGGAATCCCGGTGTAATCCAGTTTGAAACCGTGCTTGCCCCCCGCCGCGTCGAGGACTTTACGCGCCTCGGCGACTACTTCCGGACCGGTGCCGTCGCCGCCGATCACCGCGATTTTGAACTGTTTCGCCATCCAGGTCTCCTGTGGTCAGAAACGTTTTGGACTTGATGTTGCGAATTATGAACCTGCATTTAAACCCCAACCCCGGACCGGCCTTTTAAGGGCCGGTCCGGGCGCGCGGGGGTGACTCTCTCAGATGAACATCCAAGGCTTGGCCGAACGGTAGGCGCTCTCGAACGCGCCGATCTTGTCCGAGAACTGCTGGGTCCAGCCGATATCATCCAGGCCCTTGAGCAGACGCTCGCGGTAGAACGGCGAGACCTCGAAACGGAACACCTTGCCGCTGGGCGAGGTGACCGTCTGGCTTTCCAGGTCCACGGTGAGCCTGGCGCCTTCTTTCGCCCCCACCTCGCTGAACAGCGCGTCCACCTCGTCCCGCTTCAGGACCACAGGCAGAATGCCGTTCTGGAAGCAGTTGTTGAAGAAAATGTCGGCGAAGCTGGGCGCGATGATGGCCCGGAAACCGTACTCCTTGAGCGCCCAGGGAGCGTGCTCGCGGCTGGAGCCGCAGCCGAAATTGTCCAGGGCCAGCAGGATCTGCGCCCCCTTGTAGCGCGGCTGATTGAGCGGGAACTCCGGGTTGTCTTTCGTCCCGGCGTCATCCAGATAGCGCCACTCATGGAACAGGTGCTTGCCGAAACCAGTGCGCTCGATCTTCTTAAGGAACTGCTTGGGCACGATGGCGTCCGTGTCGACATTCATCCGGTCGAGCAGGGCAGCAACCGCCGTAAGCTTCTTGAAAGGTTCCATGTTAAGTCTCTTATCTAAAGTTATGCCTCAGGGGCGTCAGTTCATCTTGCGCGGATCGGCGAAATGGCCGGCCACGGCTGCGGCCGCCGCCATCAGGGGGCTGACCAGGTGCGTGCGTCCGCCGCGCCCCTGACGGCCCTCGAAATTACGGTTGCTGGTGGAGGCGCATCTCTCACCCGGCTGAAGCATGTCACCGTTCATGGCCAGGCACATCGAGCAGCCGGCCTCGCGCCACTCGAACCCGGCCTCGGTGAACACGCGGTCCAGACCCTCTTCCTCTGCCTGCTTTTTGACCAGACCGCTGCCCGGGACTATGATCGCCTGCACACCCGCGGCCACCTTGCGCCCGCGGATGAACTGAGCCGCCTCGCGCAGGTCCTCGATCCGGCCGTTGGTGCAGGAACCGATGAAAGCCTTGTCGATCTTGATCTGGCTGATCGGCGTGTTGGGGGCGAGTCCCATGTACTCCAGGGCGCGCTCCACGGACTTGCGGGCCGCCGGATCGGCCAAAGCAGCCGGGTCCGGCACCTTCCCGTCGATATCCACAACCTGGCCCGGACTTGTGCCCCAGGTGACCTGGGGTTTCACATAGGCCATGCTCAGCTCGACCACCTTGTCGTAGAGCGCATCCGGGTCGGAGGGCAGCTTGCGCCACTCGGCCACGGCCTTATCGAAAGCCTCGCCCTTGGGGGCGTACGGACGGCCCTTCAGGTAGGCGAACGTGGTGTCATCCGGCGCCACCAGGCCAGCCTTCGCCCCGGCCTCGATGGACATGTTGCAGAGGGTCATGCGGCCCTCCATGCTCAGAGCGCGCACCGCCTCGCCGGCGTACTCGATGATATAGCCCGTGCCGCCGGCCGTGCCGATCTTGCCGATTATTGCCAGGATAATGTCCTTGGGGCCGACATCCGCTCCCGGCTTGCCCTCCACCTTGACCAGCATGAACTTGGGCTTTTTCTGCTGCAGGGTCTGGGTGGCCAGCACGTGCTCCACCTCGGAGGTGCCGATGCCGAACGCCAGAGCCCCGAACGCCCCGTGGGTGGCGGTGTGGCTGTCTCCGCAGACAATGATCGAGCCCGGCAGAGTCAGGCCCTGCTCCGGGGCCATCACGTGGATGATACCCTGGCGCGGGTCGTCGATGTCGAACAGTGTCACCCCGAACTCGCGGCAGTTGGTGCGCAGTGCCTCGACCTGTTTGGCCGAAAGCGGGTCCGCGATGGGCTTGTCACGGTTCACCGTGGGCACGTTGTGGTCCGGCACGGCATAGGTCGAGCTGGGCGAGTGCAGCTTGCGCCCGGCCAGCCGCAGTCCCTCGAAAGCCTGGGGCGAGGTTACCTCGTGCACCAGGTGACGGTCGACATACAGGATGTCGATCCCGTTCTGGGAGTGCACCACGTGCGAGTCCCAGATCTTTTCCGCCATAGTTTTACCCATTCATCCGCTCCTTATACGTTCATATCCATTTAACGGCGCCCGTTCAGACCGCAGCCTGACGGGGTGCGCCGGCCGCCTGTCCGGTCCGTCCGTGCTGACGGCCGTAGATCGCCTTGTTGGCCGCGTTGAGATAAGCCCTGGCCGTGGCGTCCATCACATCCGTGCTGGCTGCCTTGCCCATGTACTCCACACCGTCGAACAGCACCCGCAGGAACACCTCTCCCACCGCCTCGCGGCCCTCGCCCACCGATCGGAGCTGGTAGTCCACCAGCGAGCCCTTGAGGTCCACGATCCGGTCGATGCAGTTGCACAGAGCGCTCACCGGACCGTCCCCGGTGGCGGCATCCTTTACCCTTTCGCCGCCCTCGCGCTTCGAGAGCATGATCGTCGCAGTGCTCAGGGCCGGCTGGCCGC
Organism: uncultured Gemmatimonadales bacterium; assembly: GCA_964386505.1. GTDB lineage: Bacteria > Gemmatimonadota > Glassbacteria > GWA2-58-10 > GWA2-58-10 > JAJFUG01. Next base: position 8,483 of record CAYLSM010000101.1, on the reverse strand, counting down.
CCACGGTCTGCAGGTACTCCAGTTTCCAGGTCTCGGGGATATGCTGCACCCCGTCCTGTGCGATAGCGATCAGATCATCGTCCGTAATGCTCTTTTTCTGGTCGGCCAGCTTGCAGAACAGCTTGTAGGCCTTCTCCACATCTTCCTTGGTCAGGTCAAAACCCAGTTCCTTGAGCCGGTGCTCCAGGGCGTGACGGCCGGAGTGCTTGCCCATCACGATATTTCCTTTCTGGATCCCCACCGACTGCGGGGTCATGATCTCATAGGTCAGGGCCTCCTTGAGCACCCCGTCCTGATGGATCCCGGCCTCGTGCGCGAAAGCGTTCTTGCCCACGATGGCCTTGTTGGGCTGCACGAACACGCCGGTGATATTGGAGAGCATCCGGCTGGTCGGGAACAGCTCGGTGGTCACGATATCGGTGTGAAAATCCAGGATATCGTGACGGGTGCGGGCGGCCATGACAAACTCCTCGAGCGAGGCGTTGCCCGCGCGCTCGCCGATACCGTTGATCGTGCACTCGACCTGACGGGCCCCGTTCTGGCAGGCCGCCAGGGAATTGGCCACGGACAGGCCGAGGTCGTTGTGACAGTGTACGCTCAGGATCACCTTGCCGCTGGCGAACTCGGGTACGTTCTTCACCAGCAGGGCGATCTTGCGGCCGAACTCGCTGGGCACCTGGTAGCCCACGGTGTCGGGGATGTTGATCGTGGTGGCCCCGGCCGCAATCACGGCCTTGACCACCAGGGCCAGGTAGTCGTCATCCGTACGACCGGCATCCTCGCACGAGAATTCGACATCGTCGCAGTAACCCTTGGCCAGCTTAACCGCATTAACCGCCATCTCCACAACTTCTTCCCTGGTTTTCTTGAGCTTGAACTTAAGGTGAATGTCGCTCGTGGCCAGGAACGTGTGTATACGCGGATGGGCGGCGTGCTGAAGGGCCTCCCAGGCGCGGTCGATATCCAGTTTCACGGCGCGGGCCAGTCCGGCGATGATGGGCTTGCGAACTTCCTTGGCCACCTGCAGCACGGACTCGAAATCCCCCTCGCTGGCGATGGGGAACCCGGCCTCGATCACATCCACATTCAGTTTTTCGAGCTGACGGGCCAGGCTCAGCTTCTCGGGCAGGTTCATGCTGCAACCGGGGGACTGCTCACCGTCGCGCAGAGTCGTATCGAAAACCAGAACTTTCCTGCTTTCCTTACCAGACATGGTTTACCTCGAATTCTGCACCGGGGCCTTGCGCGGCCGCCGGTTGGTTTCTGACCTCAGTCGGATCACGGGACACAAAGAGCGCCGCCTGTTGCTTTGCGGCCATTGCCGGGAAACAGACCGAACAGTCACAAGCTTGTGGTCGAATACCACTTGATAAGGATCGCCAGCTTAAACATGGTCCCGCGTTCCGGAAATTGGTTCAGCGGCCGTTTCAGTCGGCCGTAATCGAACGCCCGATGGCCCGGGCGATTATCTCCAGTTCGCGCATCAGACGGTCGAACTGATCGGGATACAGGCTCTGCGCGCCGTCCGAAAGCGCCTTGCTCGGGTCGGGGTGCACCTCGACGATCAGTCCATCCGCCCCGGCTGCGATGGCCGCCCGGCCCATCGGGAGCACCTTGTCCCGGATGCCCGTGCCGTGGCTCGGGTCGGCCACGATGGGCAGGTGGCTCAGCTTGTGCACCACCGGGATGGCCGCAATGTCCATCGTGTTGCGGGTGTATGTCTCGAAGGTGCGGATGCCCCGCTCGCAGAGGATGACCTCCTTGTTGCCGCCGGAGATTATATACTCGGCGCTCATCAAAAGGTCCTCCACTGTGGCGGCCAGCCCCCGCTTGAGCAGGACCGGCTTGCGCACATGGCTTAGTTCGCGCAGCAGGGTGAAATTCTGCATGTTGCGCGCGCCCACCTGAAGGATGTCCGCGTAATCGAGCATCAGTTCCACCTGGCTGCGGTCCATCACCTCACTGACCACATCCAGTTTGTATTTGTCCCCCACCTGACGCAGGATCTTGAGACCCTCCTCGCCCATGCCCTGGAAACTGTAGGGCGAGGTGCGCGGCTTGAAAGCTCCACCACGGAGCACCCGGGCGCCGCTCTCGGCCACGCGCGCGGCCACCTCGTCCATCTGGGCCAAACTTTCCACCGAGCATGGACCGGCCATCACCAGCACCTCGCGGCCGCCGATAGTGGCCCCTCCGGGCAGGGTGATGACCGTGTTGTCCGGCTTAAACTGACGGCTGGCGAACTTGTAGGGCGCCGAGATGCGGATCACCTCGGCCACCCCTTCCAGGATTTCGAAATCCCGTGGGTCGAGCAGGCCGGTCTCGCCGATCACGCCGATGATCGTGCGGTTGGAACCGGTGGAGCGGTGTGTGTCGAGCTTCAGATCGTGGAGCCTGGTGATGATGGCCTGGATTTGGTCTTCCGAGGCATCATTGCGCATGCTAATGACCATCGCCTGTCCCCTCGCTGCAGACTTCCTGTTCGTGTCTGCGGGTTTCCTCTATTATTCTGGAGAAAAGTCTCATAATCGCTTCGTCACTCAACGGTCCCTTGTTATTGCGGCTCACGTTCCTGTGAATCTGCTCCTCGCGCTCCCGGTTGTATACCGGCAGCCCGACTGCACGCTTGAGCCGCCCGATTTCGAGAGCAAAACCCACCCGGCGGTTCACCAGTTCGAGCAACTGTGCATCCACCTCATCGATCTTCTCACGCCAGTGCTCGATCTCGGCCGAGCTGTCCATCCGTTCTCCTTTCACTGCGGAATCCTCTTGAATTATACCCCCATATAGCAAAAAGCCACTATCGCGTTAGATAGTGGGCTTTTCCTTACCGGTGCTGCTGACTGACTGTTGCGCCTACGGCCCCACTACCTGACATCCGCTGATGTCACTAAACAAGAGGTAGTAATAATACAACAACTGAATGCGAATCATCGTCGGGCCGTTAGTTGAACTGTTGATCTTTCCGCAGCGTTAACCGCGCCTGCATCCAAAAGCAAGACGTTATGGATTTAAGGTCATATTAATCAATCGGCGAGCTTCAGTCAAGTTATTTTACTCTGTTTTGTTTCGGCTGGAGATGTTTCAGGGGGGCGGAACCGGCGGAAAAAGCCAGGACTCAGAAAGTGAATTTCCCGAAATCCTCGGGGTTCATCTTGCGCAAGGTCTCGCGCAGGGCCTCGGGATCGTACTCCTCGGCCTGGGTCACGGTCTTGGGCATGATCTTGCTGGCGTTGTCCAGAAGCTCATCCGTGGTGTGGATCGAGGCTTTCATGCGGATCGCCAGGGCAATGGAATCGGAGGGCCGGGCATCCAGCTCGAACCTCTCCTCCCCACGGGTGAGCACGATCCGGGCGTAGTAGGTGTTCTCCTTCAACTCATGTATGAACACATACTCCATGCCCACCCCCAGATCGAGCAGGCATTGCTTGAAAAGGTCGTGGGTCAGGGGTCGCTTGAACTTGACCCCCGAAATCTCCATGGCGATGGCGCTGGCCTCACTCGGGCCGATCCAGATCGGCAGCACCCGCTCGCCGTCCTTTTCCTTGAGCAGCACCACGGGGGAATTGTTGGAACTGTCGATTCCCAGTCCGGAGATGGTCAATTCGATCATAACAGCCTCTTCGCATTCAGAAACGGCGCTCCGGCAGACTGGAGCCGCCGGAGCGCCGCACAAAGCCGAAATTTTTAGGTGCCCATGGTCCAGGATTTGAGGTACTTCTCCTGCTCGGCGGTCAGCTTGTCGATGGTCACGCCCATGGATTCGAGCTTCAGGGTGGCGACCCACTGATCGATGTTGCCCGGGACCTCGTAGACCTTGGCCTGGAACGAACCCTTGTTCTTGGCCACGTACTCGGTGGTCAGGGCCTGGACCGCGAAGCTCATGTCCATGACCGAGGCCGGATGCCCCTCGGCGGCGGCCAGGTTGATCAGACGGCCCTCGCCCAGGATAAACACCTTGCGGCCGTTGTTCAGGTGGTAGGCGTCCACATTGGCCCGCACATTCTTGACCACCTGCTTGGAGATCGCCTCGAGTCCCTTGAGGTCCAGTTCCACATTGAAATGCCCGCTGTTACAGACCAGGGCCCCATCCTTCATCTTCGAGAAATGCTCGGGACGGATGACATTGATATCGCCGGTGAGGGTGCAGAACAGGTCGCCGATCGGTGCGGCCTCGGCCATGGTCATCACCCGGAAACCGTCCATCACCGCCTCGATGGCCTTGATCGGATCGATCTCGGTCACGATCACGTTGGCGCCCATGCCGCGCGCCCGGTTGGCGAACCCGCGTCCGCACCAGCCGTAACCGGCTGTAACCACATTCTTGCCGGCCAGCAGGATATCGGTGGCCCGGATGATCCCATCCACCGTGGACTGCCCGGTGCCGTAGCGGTTGTCGAACAGGTGCTTGGTCATGGCGTCGTTGACCGCGAACACGGGAATCTTCAGAGCCCCGTCCGCAGCCATTGCCCGCAGGCGGATGACGCCGGTGGTGGTCTCCTCCATGCTGCCGATGATATCGCCCACCTGATCCGGGTACTCGGAGTGCACGGTGCTCACCAGGTCGGCGCCGTCATCCATGGTGACCGAGGGTTTGAACTTGAGCGCGGCCTTGATGTGCTCGTAGTAGGTCTTGTTGTCCTCTCCCCGGATGGCGTAGATTTTCAGGCCGTCGTGCTCCACCAGCGAGGCGGCCACATCGTCCTGGGTGCTCAGGGGGTTGGAGGCGCACAGCAGAAGCTCGGCGCCGCCGGCCTTGAGGGTACGGCAGAGGTTGGCCGTTTCGGCGGTCACATGCAGGCAGGCGCTCATTTTCAAGCCCGCCAGCGGCTTTTCCTTGGCGAAGCGTTCTCGCACCAGACGGAGCACCGGCATATTGTTCTCGGCCCAGTCGATACGCTTTTTGCCCACGCCGGCCAGTTTCATATCCGCGACCTGATATTCCATCGGCTCTCCAGGTAAAAGGTTGTAGTCTAAGGAAAGAATGCTAAAAAAAGACAAGCCACGCAAGCCCCGGGGTGACAGGCCCTATTTCTCGGGGAACCATGCTCCCAGGGTGTGGATGATCTGCTGAGCCTGTTTCTCGCTCGAAATGTTGAACTTGCTCTGGACAATGTACTTGTCGCCGCGTTTCTGGTAGCGCTGCACGCGCACCTTCTGCGGGCCGTACTCTCCGCTGGCTGAGTCCAGGTCCTGGTACAGAAACATCACGGTCACCCAGCCGCCGCCCTTGGAAATCACTTCCTTGGCCACCTCGCGGGTGGTCATACGCCCCTGCTCGTCTTCCCAGTTGACAGTCAGTTCATCGATTCCAGACGCCACTTGAAAACTCCATCGCTCAATGGCCGCCGCACAGTCACGGCAGCCCGTTCACAGAACAAGTACGCAATAAACAAACCGGCAGTATCACGGCGGGTTGCTGACGGGATACTGCCGGCAGAGCATTCGAATTTGTCCTGGCAGATCACTGGACTCAGAGCAGTTCCCGGATCACGTCCGCGTTGCTCTCGTCCAGGATGATCTGTACCGAATCACCCTCAGTGGGTAACTGAATGTTCCAGACCAGCTTCTCGTTGATCGTCCCGGGACGGCGCAACTCGGCGTTCAGCCACCAATGGCCGTAGGGAAGGTCGAGATTGGTGATCGAGCAGTTCTGATCGGTGGTCTCGGTCTTGGTCTGAAGCTCGGGCGCGATGCTGTTCTTGAACTCGGTGAAACCTGTGAAAGCCTTCTCACGCCAGGAATTAAGCTTCTCCTGATAGGCGCCCTTGATCTCGAGGTACTTCTGGTGCACCTGGTGCACGTCATCCGAAGCTTCCTGCTCACGTTTCTGAAGGTCCTGGAACACCGGGAACAGCTTGCGGTACTCGATCGAGGTGTTCTTCATTTTTTCGAGGTCGTCCCGCAGCGAGTTGACCGAATCCGACATGGCGGTCTTGGCGGCCAACTGCGTCTGGTACTGTTCGAGCAGCACCAGAAGGTCGCTGGAATCGGGGCGCGGGCCTGGGTTGTTCAGCTTGGTAAGGCTGTCCAGCACGCCGTTGTAGTCGTAGGATGTGAAATCGATGTCCATGTTCTGGCAGGAGGTCTCAGCACCGAGGACCTCAACCTTGACGTAGAACCTCGGTTTTGTCGAGCAAGCCCCGACAGCCGCCACGGTAAGCGCCGTGAGCAGTAACAACTTGAATCGAGCCAGAGACATTTGTATCCCTCCCGCCTTGGAACGAATATGGAAATATATCAACAACACAACGCATTCGGATTGTCTGAATATAGAATATAAAACTCCATTTTACAGATAAATTAATAATGATGCACCGGGGTTGTGTCAAGCATAAATATCCACGCTGCGGCCCGAATCGCCCATGCGGCCTTTCAGGTCGGTCAGAGAAGCGATGGCCGAGCGCAGTCGCATGGCTCCGGCCGCGGCCTGACGCTCCAGCGAGTTGAGATCGTCCCGCAGACGGCGCACGTGCCAGGACTGAACCTCCCACTGTCCCTCCAGGCGCGCCATCCGGCTGCGCCCCGACTCGGTCACATGCACCTTGTCCAGATAGGCTTTCTCATGGCCCTGCTCCAGCCAGACCGAGCCGTCCCCGGGACGGTTCGAGCCGGGTAGCGGCCCGGTGGAGGGCATATCCCCCACCACCTGCGGACCGGCTGCGCCACCCTGGTAGCCGACGTCCTGTGTCTGTTCGTAAGCCGTGGTCTGAAACGGCCGCGCCAGGTAACGCGAATCGGAGATTCCTGTGATGTCCATCTCTGGCACCCTCCTGTCGCCTTGCGCTCCGAGCGTCGATTACACCCGGAGCATTGGTTGACCCATGCGGAACAGGACAGGCAGGGAAGGAGCAAACGGCACGGCGGGTGGGGTATCATACCCGTCAAGCACGTTTTTTGCGTTTCAGTGCGGGGAAACCGTCCAAAGGCAGCGTAAATTAAAGTCTTTCATGCATTCTGCCGATAGCACTATGTGCATGATCGAAACAGAACCGCATGAAAAGCCGTGTTGGAGACCGCAGGCCCTTCGGGGCACAACTGTATGGATCCGTGTCAGATGCGTGCTTTTTGTGCGCCCGGGCTCAGGAAGTGGCAGCTTCCTGGGCCCTTTTTATTCGGCCTAATCTCAAACCGGCATTTTTTTCTCGCTGTCCGGGACAGGCTCCCGACACAGTCGCAGTTTTTGCCCCCTCCTGACCCGATAACCGGTTCCGGGACGAAAAGCTGGATTGCCGACACAATCAGTCCGATAACTTTATACGAGGAGTAATCCCGAGGTGCGATGTCGTGGGCGGGTTCTTGCGGCATCCACTTGACAGCTCTCCGCTCCGGGTAGCACTGGCCAGGTGTCCGGAAGGAGGGCTGTCTTATTATACTGACCATTCACTCCGATGTAAACCTTTTTTTGCATCCAGATAGAAAATAATTACACTTACACCAAGGTCTCCTTCCTGCCGGCTCAGACCAGCAGATTGACCTTGCCCCCGCTTAATTCGGGCGGATACATGGCCGAATGCGACTGGATCACATCATTGACTATGCCCGTGATACGGCGGATTGACTGAATTTTTGCCTGGGCCAGCCGCATGTGACGGGTGTTAGAAGTCTTGAAATGCTTAAAATCCTTATATATTTCGAGCTGACTGGCGTGGATGGACTGAAAATCGATCATTTCCCCTCCTGGTCTTCCCGTAAAACCACCTCACCAGCTCCTGCATTCCATATCGACACCTTTCCAGACCGGATTGAGCCTTAATTCTGCAGGACAGGCTTGAGTTGAAACCGGGGCCGTGCTATTATTACAGCGATTTCAGGACAGGAGACAGACCGATGCCGGAAGTGGAATTCATCAATCCGAAATGGGAATGCAGCCAGTGCCACAGCAAGGTGGACCAACCGGTGCGCCTGGTGGACGGTAAGCTGAGCCCGCCCTTCTTTTACCTGCCGCAGAAATGCAAGTCCTGCGGCAAGCTGTTGCATTTCTATCAGGTTCTGGACGGCTATTCGGTGGAGATAATCCGCAAGGCTGACAAGGTCCTGGTCTGACACCCGCCACAAAAAAGCGGACAGGGCCGCCGGAAACAGGCCCCATCCGCTTCTCTGATTTTCCACCTCTATCAGACCTTACAGCTCGCGCACCCAGATGTTGCGGTACTTGACCGGATGGTGGTGGTCCTGCAGCAGGATCGGGCCGGTTGCCTGCTCCGGGTCGTTCTCCCGTCCTCCGGTGGGCGCCGGGACATCCAGGTGGTCCTGGACCAGCACGCCGTTGAGCAGCACGGTGATGTTGGCGTCCTGTATTTTCTTGCCATCCGCGTCAAAGCGCGGGGCGCGCACGATAATGTCATAGGTCTGCCACTCGCCCGGTTTGCGGCAGGCATTGACCAGCGGAGGAGCGATCTTGTACACCGCACCCAGCATCCCGTCGATGTAGGTCGGGTTGTTGTACGAGTCAAGCACCTGCACCTCGTAGCGGTCCATGA
>CAYLSM010000100.1:0-15381 GCA_964386505.1 uncultured Gemmatimonadales bacterium | reverse complement strand
CATTGGCTGAGTTCAGGCACGATCCGGTTCACAAAAGGTGGGTCATCGTTGCTGTCGACCGCAGCCGGAATCCGGATGACTTCGATGTCACAAAGCGCACTCCGGACGGTGGTTTCTGTCCGCTGTGCGAGGGCCAGGAAAGCAAGACGCCGGGTGAGATTTTTGCCGTGCGCAGCGGCAATCCCAACCGTCCCGGCTGGAAAATCCGGGTCATTCCCAACAAGTACCCGGTTCTGGCCGACAGCCCCGAGGGCATCAAACGCAACGCGGTCGGCCAGTACGATTTCATCGCCGGGGTCGGCTCCCACGAGATCATCGTCGAGCACCCCTCGCACCAGGCCCTGTTCCACGAGCTGGGGCGCGAGCACCTGACCGAACTCATCACCACCTACCGTCAGCGCGCCGCCGCCCTGATGGAGAACGAGACCTACCGCTACGTCATGCTGTTCAAGAACCACGGCCAGGTAGCCGGCGCCACCACCAATCACCCGCACAGCCAGGTGCTGGCCATGCCGGTTATCCCGCGTATCGTGGCCATGGCTTTGGCCACCGCGCGCGAGCATTTCCACCTCAAGGAACGTTGCCTGTTCTGCGACCTGCTGAACCAGGAGATCGAGGACGGCAGCCGGATCGTGGCGGAAAACGAGCATTTCATCTGCTATGTTCCCTACGCCTCGCGCTTCCCGTTCGAGATGGCGGTGTTCCCCAGGAAGCACTACCATGACTTTTCCAGCATGGATGATGCCCTGCTTGCCCCCTGCGCCGACATCCTGCAGCAGGCGGTGGGACGGTTGTTCGCCCTGTTCGGCGACCCGCCATTCAACATGATGATCCACACCGGACCCAACACCAACCAGACTCCACGCCGCGCCGGCTACTGGGGCACGCTGCGTTTCGACTGGCACTGGCACATCGAGATCACCCCGCGGCTCAGCCCCATCGCCGGGTTCGAGCTGGGCACAGGCATGTACATTAACCACACGCCGCCCGAGCGCGCCGCCGAGCTGCTGCGTCAGACGCAGCCCCAGGTTTCCTCCGGCCCGACCGGGTTCCATCGCTATTGAGAGACGCGCCGGGATTGCTGCACTCCCGCGCGCCTGGAAATAAAAAATTCATGTCGACCGTCGCCGAAACCCAGAGCGCCGCGCTGGAGCTGATCCTGCAGTCCAGCCGCGAGGCTTTCCTGTTCTTCGACGCTGAGGGCCTCATCACCGGGATCAGCCGCCAGCTGGCCGGCATATTGTCCTGGAAACGGGAGGACCTGGTCGGCAAGTCCCTCTCGACCCTTTTCCCTCCCGAGCTGAACCTCATACCAGAGGGCGGGCTCGCCCCAGGCGAGCACAACCTCAACGCGATTACCGGCCTCAGGGCCAGGATGTTCTCCCGCTGGTCGCTCTTCCAGAGTACGCTCGACCCCCAGGTCAAGACCCTCTTCTTCCTGGAGCGCCTCTACGGCCCGGCGGATGCCGAGATCGACTCCTTCGAGAACGCCATGATGGAGCTGCTGCGCGCCGAGGAGCGCGACTCCATGCTCGAGGAGGCTTTCCGCGGCATGATCCTTGACGATCTGCCCGTGGGCGTCATGGTGGTCGACCGCGAGGGACGAATCGTGCTGTACAACCGCGCCCAGGAGGTCATCACCGGCATTCCCCGGGAGAAAGCCCTGGGAGGCTACCTGTTCCGCGATTACGCCAGCCACGCCCAGCCCGAGGTGACCGAGGCTTTCGAGCAGGCCACCCGCGAGGTGGTGCGCGGCCGCGAGCTGGAGTTCGACTACATCGACCGCTACGGCCATGAAAAGCGTTTCCGAGCCCGGATAAGCACGCTGTACGGCAACGACGGGAACATCCACGGGGTGATCCAGACCCTCGAGGACCTGAGCGCCCCGCGCCGTCTGGAGCAGGAAATCCAGCGCACCCGTAATTTCCTGAAGCGCCTGCTGGACAATACGCCCAACGCCATCCTCACCACCGATTCCACCGGGCGGATCAATTTCTTCAACCGCTCGGCCGAGATCATGCTCGGGTTCGACAAGCTGGGCCTTAACGATATCCGCATGGATGAAATTTATCTGGGAGGCTACCGCGAGGTGCTCCAAGTGACCCGTCTGCTGGAGGAATCGGGCGGCACGGTCGAAAACTACGAAACCTATTTCAGGGCCGCGGATGGTGATGAGTTCCCGGTCAGCCTGACCGGATCACTTCTCTACGACACCGCCGGCAACTCCGAGGGCGCGATCTGGATCGTGCGTAATCTCAGCCTCGAACGAAGGCTGGAAAGCGAAATCCTGCGCAACGAGCACTACCTGGCCACCGTGACCCGCGACAGCGGCGATGCCATCATCACCGTGGACAACGATGGGAAGGTCAAGACCTGGAACCGCGGCGCCGAAAACATCTTCGGCTACCGCGCCGAGGAGATGCAGGGCCAGAGCCTCGAGCGGCTCCTTCCGCCCGGGGAGTCCTACTACGGCGAGATGCAGTGGGTCGAGCTGCAGTTGACCGAGCACGGCGAGCTGCATAACTATGTCACCGAACGCGTGGCCACCGGCGGGCAGCGGATCGTGGTCGAGACCTCGATCAGCCTGCTGCGCGACCATCGCGGACGGGCCATCGGGCGCTCGATCATCCTGCACGACATCACCGAGCGCGCCCGCCTGGAACGCTCGCTGCACCAGCATATCAGCGAGCTGTCCATGATCAACGAAATCAGCGAGGCCCTGCTCTCGTCCAAGGACCTCAACGAGCTGCTGGGCATCATCCTGGTGGGAGTCACCGCCTCCCAGGGTCTGGGTTTCAACCGCGCCTTCATCCTGCTCGTTGACCACAAGGACGAGTCCCTGGTCGGCCACTACGCCATCGGCCCCTCCAACGCCCAGGAGGCAGGCATGATCTGGCACGAGCTGTACCAGAAAAAACAGAACCTGCGAGAGCTGCTCGACTCCTACAAGCACAATGTCGGCGACCACGACATTCAGATCAACCGCGTGGTGCGCTCTATCCGTATCCCGCTGTCCGACAGCGGAAACCCGCTGGTGCGCTGCGTGGCCGAGCGCGCGCCGCTCAACCTGGTGGACGGGGTGCGGCAGGGACTTTTCCCCCAGTGGCTGGCCGACACCCTGGGCAACGACACCATGGCTATCGTGCCGATGGTCTGCGAGCACCGTACGGTCGGGCTGCTCCTGGTCGACAACCTGATCAACCGCCGCCCGATAGCCGAGGACTCTTTCAACATGCTGCGTGTGCTGGCCAACCTGGCCAGCCAGGTGGTCGAGCGCAACCGGCTCTACTCCAGCCTGGAGGAGAAGATCGCCGACCTGGACCGCGCCTACAAGGATCTCAAGGAGAGCCGCGACCGTCTGGTCCGCGCCGAGAAGCTCTCCGCCGTCGGCGAGGTGGCGGCCAACGTGGCCCACGAGATACGCAACCCCCTCGTCTCCATCGGCGGGTTCGGACGATCTCTGTTGCGCGACTGCCCGCCGGAGGACCCGCGCCGCGAGAAAGTGCGCATAATCCTCGAGGAGGTCGGCCGCCTGGAGCGCTACCTCAACGACACCCTCACTTTCATCCGGCCCAAGGAGCCGGCGTTCCGCCTCAGCGACCCCAACGACCTGGTGCGCGAGACTTTCCGCATGATGGACAGCGAGATCGAATCCAGCGGGGTTGAAATCCGCCTCGAACTCGACCCGAGCCTGCCCCAGGTGGAACTCGACCGGGACCAGATCCGCCAGGTGCTGCTCAACCTGTTCCGCAACGCCCTGGAAGCCATGCCCGGCGGCGGAGTCATCACCGTGGGCAGTCGCTCCGAGAACGGCTTTGTCACGCTCAGCGTGGCCGACACCGGCATGGGTATCGAACAGAAAAATATGGAAAAACTATTTACCGCGTTCTTCACCACCAAGAGCACCGGCTCCGGCCTGGGGCTCGCCATCAGCAGCCAGATAATCAACAATCACAACGGCACAATCGGGCTGTCCAGCCGCAAGGATGAGGGAACCGTGTTCCACATCACTTTGCCGGTGAGGCAGCAGGCCCGCAAGGAGGAGAAATGAAAAAGCTGCTCATCGTGGATGACGAGAAGAACCTGCGACTGCTGTACAAGACCGAGTTCGAGGCCGAGGGCTACCAGGTTGACACGGCCGGAGATGCCCACGAGGCGCTCAAGATGTTCGAGCACGAGCGCTACGACCTGGTCGTCCTGGACATCAAGATGCCTGGCATGGACGGTCTGGAGGCCCTGGGCAAGTTCCTCGGACGCGACAACAAGCTGCCGGTTATCATCAACAGCGCCTATGATTCATACAAGGACAATTTCATGAGCTGGGCCGCGGACAGCTATGTCATCAAGAGCAGCGACCTGACCGAGCTCAAGCAGAAAGTCAAGGAAGCCCTGGGCGAGAGCCTCTACCAGTTCTGAGCCCGGAGCACGGCGCGGCCTGAGGCCGGACACATTTGTTTGGGTGGGTCATGCCTGGAGATTGTAGGGGCAATTCATGAATTGCCCCTTCGAAGCTCTGTTACTTTGGACAGCTCTTGTCCCCCACTGGATTGTCTTCTTTCGCCGAACCGGAAGAAGTATCAATAATTAAAAAACCATTTAATGGATGTAATGCCTTCAGAATAGTATTAGATTGAATTCATCCGTTTACCACGGCTACACGGCTGTTGGGTTGGGACAGATCGTCGGGGACGATCACAAACGAAGAAGACGGGGGTTCAGGGGAATGGCAATGTCGATGCGGACACATAACGCTTTCCGGGACGTTCTGACTGTCATCCTGGCCGGCGGGCGCGGCGAAAGGCTCTACCCGCTTACCAAAAACCGTTCCAAGCCGGCTGTGCCCTTCGGCGGGCCCTACCGCATCATCGATTTCACCCTCTCCAACTGCCTGAACAGCGGCCTGCGCCGGGTGAAACTCCTCACCCAGTACATGAGCCACAGCCTCGACCGTCACCTCAAGTCCGGCTGGAGCATTTTCTGCCGCGAGCTGGATGAGTACATCGACAGTGTCCCACCCCAGCAGCAATACAAAGAGAGCTGGTACCGCGGCACGGCGGACGCCCTCTTCCAGAACATCTACCTGCTGGAGCAGATTCACCCGCGCTACGTGCTAATCCTCTCGGGTGACCATGTCTACAAGATGAACTACGCCGAGATGCTGCGCACCCACCTCGAGACCGAGGCCGACCTGACCGTGGCCACCGTGGAGGTGGAAAGCCGCCTGGCCGTGAAAACCCTGGGCGTGCTGCAGGTGGATAATAACAGCCGTATCGTGGATTTCGAGGAGAAGCCCGAGCACCCCAAGCCCAGCCCGTTCCGGCCCGACCGCGTGCTGGTCAACATGGGCATCTACCTTTTCAACACCGAGTCTCTGGTGCGCAACGTGGTCGCCGATGCCAAGCGCGACACCAGCCACGATTTTGGCCGGGACGTGATCCCGGCGATGATCCCGCGCGAGCGATGTGTCGCCCATAATTTCGTGGACGGATCCGGGGGCGAAATCCTCTACTGGCGCGACATCGGTACGCTGGACAATTATTTCGAGGCCAGCATGGACCTGCTCTCGGCGCACCCGCATTTCGACCTCTACGACCCGGAATGGCCGGTGCGCACCTACATGGGCCAGTTCCCTCCGGTCAAGCTGATGCGCAGCGAGTCCCCAGGCGCCGGGCAGGACGGGTTCGCGCGGGCCAAGAACTCCATCATCTCGCCCGGCTGCGTGATCGACGGCGCCCGGGTGACCAACTGTGTGCTCTCGCCCGGCGTGTACATCGGCCCAGGCGCCGAGGTCGAGGACTCGGTGATCCTGCACGATTGCCGCATAGGTGCGGGCTGCAAGGTCCGCCGCGCTGTGATCGACGCCCATGTGGATATCGGCGAGCGTAAAACCCTCGGCCATGACCGCACTGAGGATGAACGCCATTTCCAGCTCACCGATAGCGGTATCGTGCTCGTCCCGCGCGACTACAAGTACTGAATTTATAAAGAGTAATGACTTGCCGGAGGATTGAAAGGTGCATAAGACCGAATATCTGCGGAAAAGCTTTCTCAGTGCTGCGGGGACCCTTCTCTACATCGCGGGCGTGGCCTGGCTGATGTTCAACGGCAAGCACCTTATCGGCGACAAGCCGGACAATTTCCTGATGCCGATGTTCATGTTGCTGCTCCTGGTCATCTCCGCCACTGTCACCGGCACTCTTGTCCTGGGCAAACCCATCCAGCTTTTCCTGGAGGGTCAGAGGAAAGAGGCTTTCATCCTGCTGTTCTCCACCCTTGCCTGGCTGTTTTTGAGCGCTTTGTGCGTCCTGCTGATTCTGACGACCTGACAACTGCCCGTCACTGATCTTTTCACTCCCTGAACCGCTCGATAAGCTTCCAGACCACGAACACCCCCAGCCCCACGATATTGAACTGCTCGTAGTAGCCCGATTCCGGGTTCCCGCGCAGCATGCTCCTCTCGAACGAGAGCGCCGCACACACCGAGTCCGTGTTGATCGACTCCCGCCAGTAGTTCAGCGTGGCGGCATCCAGATTGATCGCCAGGTCGGGGTTGATCTCGCTCGGCGGGCAGAGCGAATCGAGGGCTGCCGCCAGCTCCGGACAGTCCAAGCCCAGGCTCTCCTGCGAGGCGCCCTGGTCCAAGGCCTTGTCCCGTACCACGATCCGGTTTTTCACCGCGCACACCCCGGCCACCCCCAGCGCCGCGCGCTCGGCCTGTTTCCGCTCGAACGCATCCCGCACGCTGCCGCTCAGCACCACCGCGTTCCCCTCCAGCGCGGCCCGCACCCCCTTGACCCGCGGCAGGTATGGGTCGGCGCCCAGGACCGAGTCCACCCGCCCCTGAAGGGCCTCCCCGGCCGCGGTGGAGCCGGTCTCCACCTCCAACAGGTTGATCACCCGGCGAACCCCGGCCTTGTGACGGACATTGCGCTCAACGAACCGGGACGCGGCCGCGGTCGGCACACTGCCCTGCAGCGTGATCTCGCCGTCCCGCTCCTCAACCCGCAGGCCGCTCACCCGCACCCACTTGTCTCCATCCAGCTCCGCCTGGACCGAGCGGGCCAGGAAGCTGCCCTGGCTCTCGCCGCTGCTGTCCGGTTTCACAGTCCCGGCCGGACTGATTTGCGGCAGCAGACCGATCAGCAGAGAGCAAATGAGGCAGGCTGTCTTATGGACGGCCCCCGCTCCGGGACCGCCGCCAATGCACCGCCGGGCCATGAATCCTCGCTTGGATGTACCGTCTTGAAGGTATCTGGTTACTGCCGGATACTGTTTCGGAGAGTTGATTGCATAGATCGTTCCACCCGGAGCCGAGTCCGCTCTCAGGGCAGAGGATACAAGAAGGAGGGGATATGAAATATCAAGCCCGAAACAGACGCCGCCCCGCGGCGAATCCGCAAGACGGCGGAGAACAGCTTCGAGCCGGGGCGCCCTTTGCCACGCCCCGCTTAAGACAATCGATCTTTCAGCCTTTGCCGTGCCGCCCCAGTTCGAACGCCCGGTCCGGGTCGGTCACCGGGTGGCCGTTGCAGGTGCGGGGCTTGGGCAGGTTGTGCTTGCGCATCAGGTCGGCCAGTTGGCAACCGCCGTGCGCGCCGGCCTCGCAGCAGGCCTGTTTGCCCTTCAGTGTCTGAAGGATAGAGCGCACCGCGAAATACCCCGCAACGCCCACTATCGCAGCCACCACCAGCCAGTCGATCCACATCTCACACCCCCAGTCCCAGCAGGCTTCCTGTCTGGTAGACAATCAAAGTTACGATATAGGCCATCAAGGTCAGTCCGCCCCACTGGAGAAGCGCCCATTTCCAGGAGCCGCTCTCCTTGCGGGTCACCGCCAGGGTGGCCACGCAGGGCGTGCCGATCAGGCAGAACAGCAGGATACAGACTCCGGCCAGGGGGCTGAAGTCGCGGCGAAGGTCCTCCCGCAGGGTCTCCCGCCCGGTAGGGTCCTCCTGAACCGCGTAGATTATCCCCATCTGGGCCACGAACACCTCCTTGGCCGCGAACGCCCCGATCAGCGCGGTGGAGATTTTCCAATCGAATCCCAGAGGCCACAGTACATGCTCCAGCGAGCGCCCGATCCGCCCGGCCAGCGAGTAGGAAAGCTGCTCATGGTGCCGCTCCAGCTCGATCTGGGCCAGGGCCGACTCCAGCGCCTCCCCGCTCAGGCTCTGCTCGGCCTGAAGGCTGCGCGCGGCATAATCGCCCGCCAGGTTCTTTTTCACCGGGAACGCCGCGATGGCCCAGAGCAGCACCGAGGCGGCCAGGATCAGCGTGCCGGCCTTTTTCAGGTACGACTTGCCGCGGTCCCACATGTGGATCGCGATACTCTTGGCCGTGGGAATACGGTAGGGCGGCAGCTCCATCACGAACGGTTCGGAGGGGCCGCGCAGCACGGTGCGGTTCAGAAGGCGCGCCGAGGCGATCGCCAGCAGGATTCCGGTCACGTAGATCATCCACAGCACCGGGGCCTGCCAGGCCTGCGGGAAAAAGGCCGGGATGATCAGGGCGTAGATCGGCAGACGCGCCCCGCAGCTCATCAGAGGCGCGATAAGCATGGTGATAAGCCTGTCGCGCTTGTTCTCCAGGGTGCGGGTGGCCATAATCGCCGGCACCGAGCACCCGAATCCAATAAGCAGTGGAATGAAACTCTTGCCGTGCAGCCCGATCTTGTGCATCAGACGGTCCATGATGAAAGCCGCCCGGGCCATGTAGCCGGTGTCCTCCAGCATGGCGATCCCCAGGAACAGCAACAGGATGTTGGGCAGGAACACCAGCACTCCGCCCACCCCGCCGATCACCCCGTCCACCAGCAGCGAGCGCAACGGGCTGTCCGACCCCTCCGGCCACAGCGAGCTGACCGCCGCTCCCAGGTGCGTGAAGCCCCACTCGATCCATTCCATCGGCGGGCCGCCCAGGGTGAAAGTCAGCCAGAACACCGCGTACATCAGAACCAGCAGCACCGGGATACCCAGTACCTCGTGGGTCAGAAGGTCATCCAGACGGTCGCTCAGGTCGTGACGGCTCTCCACGGTCAGGCGCACCGCCTCGCTGCATGCTCCCGAGATAAAGCCGTAACGCCGGTCGGCCATGATGATGTCCGCCGGGTCGCCGAACATGCGGCGCACCCGCTCGGCCGCCTCCTGCGCCGCCTGGGCCAGGGGGGTTCCCTCCACCAGACGGATCAGGTCCGGGTCGTTCTCCAGCAGCTTGATCGCGCTCCAGCGCTCGCCGAAACGCTGCCCCAGTCCGTTGTGGGAGGCCACCTGCACGCGCAGCGCCTCGATTTCCCGCTCGATGTCCGGGCCGTAGTTCACCTGGATCGGCGTCGGCTCACCCCCGCGGCTGCCCATCTTCACCGCCGCGTGCACCAGTTCGTGCACTCCCTCGCCCTTGGCCCCCACCGTTGGCACGATCCGCACACCCAGCAGACGGGACAGCTTCTCCAGGTCGAACTCGATCCCGCGCGACCGGGCCACGTCGCTCATGTTGAGCGCGATCACCATCGGCACCCCCAGTTCCATGAACTGGGTGGCCAGGTAGAGGTTACGCTCCAGGTTGGAGGCGTCCACCACGTCGATCAGCACATCCGGCTTTTCCTCCAGGATGTGGCGGCGCGCCACCAGCTCTTCCTCGGAATAGGCGGTCAGGCTGTAGATGCCCGGCAGGTCGGTCAGCAGCACCCGAAGCCCGTGAATGCTGAACTCACCCTCTTTTTTCTCGACTGTCACGCCGGGGTAGTTGCCCACGTGCTGGCGGAAACCGGTGATCTTGTTGAAAATGGTGGTTTTGCCAGAATTGGGGTTCCCGGCCAGGGCGATGTGGATAGTTGCGTTTGAACTATTTAGCTCTTGGGTCTTCAAAGTTAAAGTTCTCTTCCGGTTCTTTGTCTCAGATCTGCCATTGCCTTGCGTCTCCCGGCAATAACACCGGGCTCAGGATTGTTCCTGCCCAATGAAAAGCAGCTCCCAGATGTGCCCGTCCAGGTCCTCGAAACTCCCGCCATACATCGAATGCTGGCTTTCGGCTTTCCGCGCCACCCCTCCGCCTCCAGCCACGGCTTTTGCCAGCAGCTCATCCACCTTCTCCCGGCTGTCACAGGACAGGCATACCATCACCTCGATGCTTTTAGCCGTGTCGCAAAGCTCTTTCTTCGTGAACGACTTGAAGAAGGTTTCTCGCAGGAGCATGACATATATGTTTTCTCCGACAACCATGCAGGCCGCCTTGTCGTCGGTGTAAGGCGCGTAGAATCCAAAACCCAGCCTGGTGAAAAACGCCTTGGACCGCTCGAGGTCCCGCACCGCCATGTTTAAGTACATCTGTGTCGCCATTGATACCCTCCCAGCTTTTAACTCACCAGTATCTGGTTCGCCATGCCACGGCCCAGCACCAGACGGCTGCCCTTGACCTCCACCACGAACGGCCCGTGTGAGGAGTTGCGCACCACCTCGATCGGCGTGCCGGGAATCAGCCCCAGGGTGGCCAGCCGCGACTGCAGCATGCAGCCCCCGTCGATATGCGCCAGCTTCACTGTCCGTCCGGGGCCGATGTCACTGAGCGGAACCCGCTCCAACTGTACGCCGCTGCTCTGCATCTGTTCTTCCCTCTCCGGGTTTTCCGCCCTGTCGGACAATCTCTTTTCCGCGCTCATTCCTTTTTCCGTCCCTTGGCACTGCGCTGTGCATGATACCGTCTGAACTCACGGATGATCTTCTCGCCGTCCACTGTCGGGCACTCAGCCAGATAGTCCACAAAGCCCGCCAGTCGTTCGAGCACGGGACGGGGCATGGCGTGCTCCATCCGGCAGGCGCTCGTCTCGGCCAGCTCTTCCTCGATTCCCAGCACGCCCATCAGGAACGCCTTGAGCGCCGTGTGACGGCGCGAGACATCCAGAGCCGCCTCACGCCCCTTGTCGGTCAGGGTCACCACCTCGTAGGGCGAGTAGTTGACCAGCTCGCGGCGGGCCAACTGGTTCAGCGCACCTGTCACCGAGGGACGCTTTACCTGCATCCGGTCGGCGATATCCTTGGCCCGCACCGCCGGCTTGCTGTCCTCGATGTGCAGTATCGCCTCGAGATAGTCCTCCAGGCTCGCACTCAGGTCTGGAGCGTTCTCCATCATCTTACTTCCATCGTTTAACGGGGAATGGGGGGCAAATGTTATTAGCTTTGACTAAAATAATAAGGCAAAACTAACTTTTGGTCAAGATTTCTCTTATGTTTACTGTCCATCCGCATGTTCTTTGGAGGATTACGAAAACCTTGCGACGGGTCGTTCAATCCAGCCGACCGGTTTACCTGCGGGAATTTTGCTTGACCTTCCCGGCCCCGTCTGCCTTATTTTATCCCTGTCCGCCTGCCGCCGCGTTCCGGTGGACCCTGGCCGCCCCCGGGCGTGCCCGCCTCTTTTCCAAAGCCCTTTCTTGAGGTTAATCCCATGTTGAATAAGAATCTCATCGTCCTGTGTCTCGGAGGTTGGCTCATGTACGCCGGTCCCAGCTCCCTGGCTGCCCAGTCGGTCCCTGCCTGCCCGGTGCTGCCCGCCCCGGCTGAATTCAAGAGCCTTCCCGGGATGGTCGAGCTTTCCGACGCGCGCAGGCTCCTGCTCTGTCCCGGCACCACGGCACAGGACCGCCGGGCCGCGGCCGAGCTGAACCTCTGGCTGATCGAGATGGGCCTCGGCAGCCTGGCCGTGGAGGACTTCAAGCCCGGAATGGACAGCCGCGGGGCGGTGCTGGTGGGGCCCTCACAGAGCGGCTCACCGGTGCGCGAGGCCCTGGCCGGTAAGACCGCGCCCGTAGGCGAGGCCTACCTGCTGAGCGCCGAAAGCAACCGGGTTGTGGTCGCGGGCGGCGACCCGGCTGGACGGTTCTATGGCCTGATGAGCCTGGCCCAGCTCATCCGCGCGGGCAAAGGGCGCGCCGTGCCGGCCTGTGTCATCCAGGACCGCCCCGCCCTGGCCCTGCGCGGCCTGAGCGATGACATCAGCCGCGGCCAGGTGAGCACGCAGAATGACTTCGAGCGCCTGGTCCGTTTCCTGGCCCGCTACAAGATGAACCTCTATATGCCCTACCTGGAGGACATGTTCGCCCTGAAATCCCACCCGGATTTCGGCGCCGGGCGCGGGGCGCTCACCGCAGCGGAGGTCCAGAGCCTGGCCGCGTTCTGTGCCGGCCTGCACGTGCGCCTGGTCCCGGCTTTCCAGACCCTCGGCCACTATGACAACTACCTGCTCGACCCTGACAATTTCCCTCTGGCCGAGTTCCCCGGCGCCCAGTGCCTCAGCCCGGCCGTCCCGGAAATCTATCCGTTCCTGGGTCAGGCTCTGAGCGAGCTGTGCGCCGCTTTCCCCGACTCGTTTGTCAACGTAGGCTGCGATGAGACCTGGGACATCGGACGGGGCAAGAGCCGCGCCTGGGTGCGGCGTGAGAACCTGGCCGCCGTGCACGCCGCCCACTACCGCAAGGTGCACGATCAGGTGCGCTCGCTCGGCCGCAGCATGCTGATGTACGGCGACATCATCCTCAACAACCCTAAAATTCTGGAAGCCGGGGTCCTGCCGCGCGACATCGTGATCGTGGACTGGCACTATGAGTCCGCGGCTGATTACCCCAGTGTGGCCAAATTCCGCGCGGCCGGGTTCAAGGTGCTGGTCAGCCCGGGCCTGTCCAACTGGAGCCGTTTCTACCCGTTCTGGGGCACGGCCCTGGACAACATCCAGAACATGACCCGTGCCGGGCTGCGCGAGGGGGCCCTGGGCGCGCTCACCTCGAGCTGGTGCGATTTCGGCGCGCCCAACCTGCGCCAGAACTCCCTCTGGGGCTGGGCTTTCGCCGCGGCCTGCGCCTGGAACCCGTCACAGGTTGACCGCGACAGCCTGGAGCGCCTGTTCTGGAGCCAGTTGCTCGGCCTGGATGCTCCTGAGCCGCTGCTCACAGCCAACCGCCTGCTGGCTGGCATCGGACGGTCGGCCTACGATGACTGGTGGCGTCACCCCCTGGCCGGGCCCAGCCCGCGCGGGATGATCGGGGTGAAAAAGGACGGGGCCGCCTGGGGGGCCGCCCTGAAAGCCGACATGACCAAGGCGCGCTCGGCCCTGGCCGCCGCCCGGCAATCCGCCACAGCCAACCGCGATTTCCTCGACATAATGGATCTGGCCAGCCGCATGGGTGAAACCCTGGCTGACAAATTCAGTTGGATGGACCGGGCGGCGCGCGACGGGCAGGGAAAGCTGGCCCCGGCCGAGGCCAAAGAGCTTTCCAGGCAGGCGCAGGAGCTGCGCCAGTCCATGACCTCGCTGCGGAGCGGCTACCGTGAACTCTGGCTGCGCTGGAACCGCCCGGAGGGCCTGGAAAACCTGCTCTCCCTCTGGGACCGGCAGATACTGTATTGGGACCAGATCATCCGCTCGCTCGACAACGACAGCCGCCTGCCCGAGTGGTCTCTACCCTCTCCCTGGATCGCCCCGGCGGCCAGCTTGGCCGGCAAACGCCTGGCCCGCGAGCGCACCGCCTATTACATCGCCGATTTCGACCTGCCCGCCGCTGCGGACAGCGTCAAAATCCAGCTCATGGGTGAAAGCCATGTCGAGGCCTGGGCCAACGGTAAATGGGCCGGGCGCAAGGTGGCTCGCCTCTGCCTGAGCGAGATTGTCGACCGCGAACGCGCGGTTATCCTCGATCTTACTGGGCTGGTCCAGCCCGGCCGCAACCGTCTGGCCTTCAGCGTTACAAATTACGAGGGCAAGGTCCCTGCGCTGAATGTCTGCGGCGAGGTCTATTCCGGCGGCAAAGTGGTTGCCCGGCCCGCCAGCGCTCCCGCCTGGCTCGCCGCGGAGGCGTCTTCCGCCCCTGCCGGCTGGAACGCGCCCGGTTTCAAGGACCCGGCCTGGAGCGCCTGCGCGCAGTACAAGTACGGCAACCCGGTGTCACAGCCGTTTTTCGGCCTCGGCTTGCCCAGCCGGATCGAGCGCTGAGGATTGTTCGGACGCTCTGACAGGCGGTTCAGGGCAATTTTTATTAATGTTGTCTTCCGGCGCGCGGATTTTTATATTCGCCGCATCCCTGTCCCAATGCCCTTCCCAAGCCCGGAGAGACGCCGATGATTGTGTTCAGCCCGTTGGACTGGTTCTGGGTCATCGCCTACATCCTGCTGATGGTTGCCTGCGGAGTGCTGTTCTACCGTCTGGCTGCTCGCGGCGAGAGCGACTTTTTCCTGGCCGACCGCGGCCTGCCATGGTGGCTGCCCGCCTCCAGTGTATACGCCACCCACACCGCCACCGACACCCCGATCTGGATCAGCGGGGTGATCTACCGCTACGGCCTGTCCGGCCTCTGGTACACTTTCTTCTGCGCCTGGTGCGCGGTCAGCTCCTTCGTGAGCACCCGCATTTTCCGACGTTCCCTGGCCTACACCCAGGCCGAATGGCAAAGCCTGCGCTACTCTGGCCTGGGAGCGGAGTTGCTTCGCGGCTGGCTCGCCGGCTGGCAGGTGTTCATGAACATGTTCATCCTGGGCTGGGTGGGCATTGCCATGGGCAAGGTGTTCAGTTTCCTGTTTCCGGCTTATCCGCTCTGGGTGGGCATGGTGCTGTTCGGGGCTATCACCGCGGTCTATGTGCTGTTCGCCGGCTACTGGGGCGTGGTGATGGCCGATTTCCAGCAGGGGGTGATCGCCAGCCTGGTCATCATCATCGTCTCGATCTGGCAGATCGTGGCCGCGGGCGGGCCGAGCGGGATAATGGGAAAGCTGGTCGACCTGGGCCAGACCTGGCGCGCCAACCCGTTTCATTTCACAGGTTGGTGGAGCGGTGATTTCCCGATCGCCTGGTTCGCCACCATGATCTTCATCGCCCTGCTGGGTGGCCTGGGCATGGGCACCTCCATCGACTGGTACCCCGAGGCCCAGCGAATCCAGAGCGCGCGCACGGTGCGGGACGCCAGCTACTCGATCTGGACCGGCACCGCGCTCACTCTCACCCGCAACGCCCTCTGGGCCGTGGCGATCCTGGGATTTTTCACCATGTTCCCCACGATCCAGGAACAACACCAGTACGAGATGGCCTGGTTCGTCTTCGGTTTCAAGGTGCTTCCCGCGGGTATGGTCGGGTTCTTCTTCGCCGCCATCCTGGCGATCCATTTCAGCACCATCTCCACGCATCTGAACCTCGGGGCCATGTATTTCACCCGCGACCTGTTCCACCACTACATCCATCCCAGGGCCTCGGAAAAACAGCTGGTCTGGGTCGGACGGATCAGCACCTTGTTGCTGCTGGTCGGTTCCTTTTTCTACGGTTTGATGATGGAAAGCCTCACCCAGTGGCTGATCTTCGCCCTCTGGATCATGGCCGCCGGCATCTGGCTGCCCTCGATACTGCAGG